>JAMWCJ010000125.1 GCA_023818645.1 Candidatus Omnitrophota bacterium
TCCTTCTGCTTTTCTTTTAATTCTAAATATTTTTTTCTTTTTTCTTTTCTTCTTTTACTATTTAATATAAATGCTTTGTCTGCTTCTTCTGGTTTTTTTTCTTTGTTTATTTCCTTATCAGTCCAATCATTTTTCTCCTTAATTTTTTTCAATATTTTTTCTTTATGAGTTAATCTTTCTTTTTTTCTTCTATTAATAAATTCAATCAGTTTTCTTTTCTTGTTTTCTCTACTCATAACTATCCCTCTGTTTTTTCTGTTTTTAAAATGACTGCATTTAAATCAATATCTGCTTTATAAAAATTTTCTCCAATACTTTTAATGGCAACATTTTCAACTGTAAAATAAGAAGATGGATTATCAAAATATTTAATACATCTGATTATCTCATTACTTGTTCCTGTTACACTCAATTTAATAGGAATTTTTTCATAAAATGCTTCTTTTTGAGGTACACCATACTCAGGTTGTGAAATATAAGTTACTCCAGAATCAATTACTAATCTTATAAGATCTTTAATCACTTCAAATTGTAATGTATATATAGGTATTTGGTTTACATCAACAAGACCTGTTTTTTGAAATCCAAATGAAGTAGGAATATTAACATTTCTTATTTTTGCCATCTTTTTGAGTTTGTCTTCTGAGTAGTAAACATATTCTTTAAATTCTATAGAAGGATATCTTGTAAATTGTGGTGGAGAAGGATATACAGTAGAAAAACTATTGAGCATAATTTCAAATTGTTTTTTAAGAAATTCTTTTTTCTTATTAAGATTACCAATCATTTCAGGTGATGGTGCTTTTTCTTTTTCTGTTTCATACTTCTTTACTTCTTCATATTTTGTTTTAATTTCATTTTCAATTTTTTTCACTTCTTTATTTATTTTTCTGTTTAAAAATTGACCCGCTCCTATTATTCCAACTACAACTACCAGTGAAAATGCTATAGAAAATTTTTTAAAAAAAACTAAAATTTTTTTCATTTTAAACTTAATAATAAAGAAAACTCAATTTTATTTTTTTCTTCGTTTACATCACATTTAGTTATTTCAACTTTTTGAATAAAATCAAGTTTATTTAATCTATCTACAAAATTTTTAAAATCTTCAAATGCAGTTTTTATATCACCTATAATGACTTCTCCAAAAACTGTAAATACATTTTCGCTTTCAACTTTAACTTCTTGCTGTGGTTGTGAAGGTTTAGGTTGTATTTCAGGCCCTGGTGGTTGAGAAGGTTGTTGTATTCCTTCTGGCGGAGGACCACCCGTTGGGCCTGGTGGTCCAGATGGTATTTGTTCTTGCTGTAGAGGTGGTTGTTGAATTATTCCCTCTGTCGGAGCAGGAGTTGAAGTTCCTGGAGTAATAGATGTAATATATATTTTACTGCTTGGCAATGTTTCTCCAATAGATAGAACCCTTTTTAACCATATATTTTTCTTATTAAGTATACCATTTACAATTCCAATTTTCCCATTAATTTCATTTATTTCTTTTTCAAGTTTTTCTACCTCTGGTTTGTACTTTTCGTATTGATTTAGAGAAATTTCTATTTCTTTCAATATTCCTTCAAGCATTACTTTATCTTGATTATAAAAAAGCAATGGAGTAACTGATAACATACCTGCCATTATAATTGATAGATAAATATAAGGTCTATTTGCTCTAAATTCTCTAATTCTTTCTATTTCCTCAGGTAAAAAATTAATATTTATAAATAAAGGCATAATTTTTCTTAATCCAATTCCTATGGCAGTAACAAGTTCAACATCCCTTTCTTTTAAATAATCATATTCAGGAACAAGTTCAATACTCTCAAAAGGTTTAAAGTAATAAACAGGGATTCTCCCTTTTTCTTCTAAATATTCTTTTAAACCTTTCAATAAAGAAGTCCCCCCACATATAAATAAACTTTCAAGGTCTGGACCTTTTAAAGTAAATCTCCAATAATCTATTGAATTTTGTAACTCTGTATGTAAACTGTCAAGTGTACTTATAACTGTTTTGTTTTCTATCCCTCTTTCTTTTTTTACTTTTTCTGCTTCAGAGAAAGGGATTCCTTCAATATCAGAGATGTTTGTTGTAATAGTATTTCCTGAGACAGTCAAAGATCTTACAAGGAATTTCTCTTTGTGAACTATTATTAAATTTGAAGAGTTGGCACCTATTTCAAGTAAACCAAGACATTTTTCTCTTCCTATATTTTTCATAAATAAAAATATATTTATAAGTGCAAAATGGTCTGTATCAAGAAAGGAAGGTTCTACTCCAAGGGAAGTAATTTTTCCAATATTTTCGCTTAAAATTTCTTTTTTTATTGCACCAAGTAAAACATTATAATTTTGTTCTGTTTCTTCAAAAATCTGATATTTCCAATCAACTACTTCAAGAGGGAAAGGAATTTGTTGTTGAACTTCATATTTGAGAATATCTTTTAATTTTTTTAGAGGAACCTTTGGAACAGTTAAACTTCTTACAAGAACACCCCTTCCTGATATAGAAACATAAAAATTTTTTGCGTGTAATGAATTAATAAACTTTTTACCTTCTGTTCTTAAAAAATTGTCAATTTCTTCTGGAGGAATATTTAAAAGATCAAGTTCGTCATAATAATTAAAAACTATTTTATTTCCAAGATATTCAAGATCAATCGCTCTTATTTTTGTGGAACCAATATCCAAAATCAAACTTTTTCTCCCACCTAATTTCACCTTTTACCCCTTTACTAAACTAACTTTTAATTATAATTGCGGGGGGCCGATTTGAACGGCCGACCTCCAGGTTATGGGCCTGGCGAGCTACCACTGCTCCACCCCGCATTGAATTTTATATTATCAATTTATTCACTAATTGTCAAGTTTTTCAATACCAAAATAACATCCTTTTCAATTTCTTCAATTTTATTTTTTATTTTATCTTTAATTTCGTCTTCCCTTAATAAACTTTTTTTTAAATTGTAAATAGTTTCATAGAGTTCTAAAAGATAAAAAATAAGGATATCAACTTTATCAAATGTTTTGTATTCTATTTCAAAATTCTTATATTTTTCATTTATCTCTTTCACTATTTTATTTATTTCAGAAAATGGAAGAGAAGAACGAATGGTATAATTTTTCCCAAGAATATTTATTTTATACATTTTTACCTCTTAATATTGCATTAAATTTACTTTCAATTGTTTCAATAATATTTTTTTCAAATCCGCTAATTTCTTCATTTTCAAGTGTTTTTTCGGGTGAACGAAAAATTATAGAGAAACTTATACTTATTTTCCCAAAAGGAACATTTTTGCCCTTATATATGTCAAAAACTTCTAACCTCTCTATTGGTAAATTCAATTTTTTTATTGTGCTTTCAATTTCTTTCCAGTTTACATCTTCAGGAAATAAAAATGAAAAGTCCTTCTTAGAAGAAGGAAATTTAGGCAATTGTTTGAATTTCTTATTAAAATTTAAATACTTTAAAAGTTTATCCATAAAGATTTCACAGATGTAAACTTCATCATCTATTTTATAGAAATTTTTTAATTCATTAAGAGGAATAAATAAATTCCCAATTTTCTCATCAGAAAAGTAGATATCACAGTTATTCCCATCTTCTGCTAAAAAATAATCATTTTTAACATATTTTAATTCACTTAATCCACATTTTTCAAAAAAGGTTTCAACCTTTCCTTTAAACTCAAAAAAATTGTAACTATTTAAAGAAATAAGCATAATAGAGTTTAACTCTCTATAATCATTCCCTTCTTTTTTATAAACTTTTCCTAATTCAAATATCTCAATTT
>JAMWCJ010000036.1 GCA_023818645.1 Candidatus Omnitrophota bacterium
TGCAAATAACCATACACTTAAAAGAACATCTTTTGGCATTAGAAAAGCAAGCCCAATAACTTCAAATCTTACAGATAGAACCAAAGCAGTCGTAAATCTGAAAATTGGGACCCATTTATATAATAGTAGTGGACGAAAAACAGGAAAAAGTTTTGATAATCCATTTAAAGAATAAAAAAGAAATGGAATTAAAAAACCTAACCAGAAAATTTTTGATTTATAAATTGGACTTTTTTCTTTTACCATCTCACTTGGTAATTCTGTCAGAGGATATATCAATCTTTCTTTTTCAATCCATTGTTTGCTAAGCATAATAACTAAAAAAATTGAAAGTAGATAGAATGCAATTATAAAAGAAAACCAGTTAGTTAACGGCATTATCCATTCTTTCCAAGGAATTTTCATATTTTTTGGTAGTCCTTCATATAGATACCATATAGCATTGTAATCTTTTGGAAATAGATGTTTTGGTAAATAAGGGTGTATCAATTGATTCCATTGATTTACGGGAGTTGCATAATAAAAAATTCCGCCAAGAAGACCTATTAAATTCATAGTAAATCCCCAGGAAGGTATAGCACAAGCAACAATCATCATAATATATACAGATATTAATTCCTGTGGTGTCAAATATAATTTTTTAAAAATTTTTTTATTTAATTGATTTAAAAGAAAGACAAGTATAAAAAAGAAGAAAACAGCCCAGCCAGTGGAATAATCAGCAGCCATTGGAGAACCATGAATATAAAGAACATTTAATGGCTCAAGAATTCCAATTAATATAGAAAGAATAGTGCCAAATAAGATAGATTTCAAAGTAACCATAAAAATTATTTTATTTATAATTGTAATTTTGTCAATTAGATTTTTTAGAAAATAACTCTATTTTTTCCTTCTTATTTTTGGAAAATTTTTTGAAATGAAATACTGTTCAATTAAACTTGCAATATTCATTGTAACCCAGTAAAGCAAAAGTCCAGATGGAAAATTATAGAGAATGAAAAGGAACATTAGTGGCATTATTACAGTAAGTGATTTTTGGCTTTGGTCTGTTTGTGGAGTTAATTTTTGTTGAAAATAAGAAGTTATAGTCATTAGAATAGGGAGTATATTTACAGGGAAATTATTTATTTTAAAGACCGTGTCAGGCATTGAAAGGTCTTTTATCCAGAAAATAAAACTTGCTCCTCTTAAAAATACAGAATTTCTTAAAGCAAGAAAAAAACCAATGAATATAGGAATTTGAATAATTGTGGGAAGACATCCAGCAAATGGATTTATATTGTATTCTTTATATATATTCATAAGTTCTTTTTGTAATTGATAAGGATTATCTTTATATTTTTTCTGTACATCTTGTAAATATGGTCTCAATTTCTGAAGTTGTTTCATTGAATATAAACTCTTTCTTGTAAGTGGGAAAAAAACAATTTTAATTATAAATGTTAAAATAATTATTGCCCATCCCCAGTTTGGAATAACTTTATGAATGCTATTTAAAACAGAAAATAAAAATTTTCCCATTAGTGCAAAAAAACCGTGGCCGTAAATATCTTCTTTTACATAATCTTTAGCAACAAAATAATCAGATGGACCAGCATAAAATTTAAACTTATAATTTTTTTCTTTATTTTTTTCAATTATAAAACTTTCATTGATAAGATTGACATTTAAAAATTTGCCATCCTTTTCTAAAGATATTGTTGATTTTTCAGAAAAATAAATGAAAATAAGGGAATATCTTGAAGAAAAACCAACCCAGTTACAATTTTTATAAACTTTTTGCTCTTTAACTTTATAGGGTTCGATAAAAACAGGAAGTTTATTTATTCCCACAATTATTTTTGGTGGAATGTAACTTCTGGGTATTCCAATATCAACTAAATTAATCTTAATGATTTCATTTTTATAATCTTTCAATTCAATATCTTTATCTGTTTTATTTCTAAAATTTTCCTCAAGATAAAAGATATAGTCATTTTCAGGAATCAAAAATTTTTTTAGATAATAAAATCCAGAAGTATCTTTTGTTAAAACAAGTTCATTATTTGAAGTTTTTATTAGATAATCATTTTCAGAGAAAACTAAAGGATTGTAAAAAATTAAAACGCCTTCATTTAAAGAGAAAAATTTCTCTCTCTTTCTTAAAAATTTTTTAAGGCCAATTTCTTTTATATATCCAAATTTTTTATCAAATTTCAAATAGTAAGAGCCGTTTTCAAATTCATAATTTTCACCTTCCAGGATTTTTGAAACTTCTGATTTTATTTCTTGAGTTAATACTTGATTTGGCTGAGTTTGTTTAGTTTCTGTAGTTTGCCCAGGAAGATACTTTGATTGTTGGATTCTACTAAAAATAAATATTATCAAAATTGAAAGTACAAAAGCAATTAACAACCTTATTTCTTCTTTTATTTTATCCATTTTTCTACTGGGTCATAACCACCCTTATTAAAAGGATGGCATCTGAAAATTCTTTTAATACCAATAAAAATTCCTTTAAACCCTTTTTCTTCTATTGCTTGTATCATAAAATCAGAACAACTTGGATAGAATCTGCAAATATTACCTAATAGTGGAGAAAATAATATCTGATAAAATCTAATTAATTTTATTACTAATTTCATTTTCAATCTTTTCTATGTTATTTTTAATTTCTTCTTTTGACTTTTCAATTATTTCTTTTTTAAAAATTATCAAAAAATCACCACTTTTAAATTTTTCTCTAATTTTTTCTCGTATTATTCTTTTTATTCTATTTCTTTGATTTGGTTTCCCTATCTTTGATGATATAATAAAACCAATTTTCAAATCATCTCTTTTTTTAAAATATAGTATAAAATTATCTGTTTCAAATTTATTACCTTTTTTCAAAATTTCTCTTATTTTCTTTTTTATCATCCAGCAAGTCGTTTTCTCCCTTTTTTTCTTCTATTGTTAATAATCTTTCTTCCACTTTTAGTTGACATTCTTGCTAAAAACCCTATTTTTCTCTTCCTTCTCAATTTATGAGGTTTAAAAGTTATTGACATAATAAACCTCCATCATTGATTAAAAATATAATTATACTATTTTATTTTTAATTTTTCAATTTTTGTTTTTTTCAATTCCTCAAGAAAAGAAAAGTTAGTCAAATTTAATTGTATTGGAGTAATTGAAACATATCCATTTTTTATTGCATCAACATCACTTTCTTTTTCTTCTTTTATTATATCGAAATTCCCTTTTAACCAAAAATAGAGATTGCCTCTTGGATCAGTCCTTTTTTCATATTCTTCATTAAATCTACTTTTACTTTGATATGTTATTTTTATTCCTTTTATTTTTTTATTAGGCACATTTATGTTTAAAATAGTATCTTTTGGAAATTCTAAATTTTTAATCAAGTCAATTATCTTTAAAACAACTTTTGAACAACTAACAAAATTAAAGTCCTTATAATTTGCTATTGAAACAGCGATTGAAGAGATACCTAAAATTGCTCCTTCACAAGCAGCAGAAACAGTTCCTGAATATAAAATGTCCATACCAAGATTTGGTCCAGGATTTATTCCTGAAATAACCATATCAATCTTTTTCTTTATCAATTCTTTTACTCCAATTTTTACACAATCAACAGGCGTTCCACTTACAATATAACAAAAAAAATTACCAATTTTTACTTTTTTTATTCTTATAGGACTTAGTAAATTAATTGAATGACTTGTTGCACTTTTTTCAACTTCTGGGACAACTACATAAACCTTAAATTTTTTGCTCAAATATTTCCATAAAACTCTTAAGCCATCCGAAAAAATACCATCGTCATTTGTTAAAAGTATATTCATTTTCTATTGGAGCAGACCGGATTTGAACCGGCAACCTTCCGCATGCGAAGCGGACGCTCTCCCATTGAGCCACTGCCCCTTAATAAATTATTATACACTAAATTTACTACCTTTACACCTTACGATGTTGCTGTAGAAAATATTCAGCGACAAAAACTGACAAATATAAAAAAAAATTATTTTTTAATTTTTTTAAAAAATGTTATAAAAGATATATGGATAAAATAATTATATTTGGAGCAGGGCAGATTGGAAGAGGTTTTATTGGTGAGTTGTGTTATGATTCGGGTTTATTCATTATTTTTGTTGATATTGATGAAAACATTATAAATTTACTTAATAAAGAGAAAACTTATCTAATATACTTACTTGGTAAAGAAAAAATTAAAAAGACAATAACTAATTTTGAAGGTTTACATTTGAAAAAAGATAAAGATAAGATTGTAGACGAAATTGCTAAAACTTCTATCATTTTTACATCTGTTGGTGCAAAAAATTTATTTACACTTTCGGAAATAATAGCAGAGGGAATAAAAGAAAAATTTAGAGGGAATAAAAGTTATTTAAATATAATTATCTGTGAAAATCTACTTTCTGCTGGTAAAAAATTCAAAGAGCAAATTTTAAATACAAATCTTTTTTCAAATGAAGAAAAAAAGTTTTTTCAGGAAAAAGTTGGATTTGTTGAAACAGTCATAAGTAGAATGACTTCTCCTTTAACAGAAATTGAAAAAAAAGAAAATCCGTTGCTTGTTAAAGTAGAACCATATAAAATATTGCCAGTTGATAAAAATAGTTTTAAAGGAAAATTGCCTAAAATTGTTGGATTGTTGCCTGTTGAAAATCTTAAAAAATATGAAGAACTTAAATTATTTGGTCATAATCTTTCTCATGTATGTCTTGCTTATTATGGATTTTTGAAAGGTTACAAATATATATGGGAATGTATGGAGGATAAAGAAATTATAGACCTCCTTTTAAAGGTTCAGGGTGAGATTAAAAAATATTTGATAAAAAAATATAATTTCAGCGAGAATGAATTGAACGATTATTTTAAAGACCTGAATGAAAGATTTAAAAATAAACTGCTTAGTGATACTGTTTTTAGAGTGGGAAGAGAACCATTAAGAAAGATTGGCAAAGAAGAAAGAATTATAGGTGCTATAAAAGGATGTCTTGAATTTAATATATTTCCAAAAAATATTTGTTTTGTGATGGCAATGGCTTTGTGTTATAATTTTAATTTAGATGAAGAAAGTGTAAAATTGCAGAATATTATAAAAGAAAAGGGATTTGATTTTGTTCTTAATGAAATTTGTGAAATAAATAATATAAAAATTATTGAAACTATAAAAAAATATTATAAGGAGATTAAGAGTGAAAGCAGCAATTTTAAAGGAAATTGAAAAACTTGTTATTGAAGAACTTAAAGTCCCTGAACCAAAAAATAATGAAATCCTTATAAAGGTTAAGAGTTGTGCTATATGTGGAACAGATATAAAAGTTTTTCATCATGGACATAAGCATATTGTTTTTCCAAGAATTACAGGTCATGAAGTAAGTGGGATTGTTGAAAAGATTGGTAAAAATATAAAAGAATTTAAAGAAGGAGATAGAGTTGCTATCGCTCCTGCAATTCCTTGTGGAAGATGTTATTATTGTAGAAAAGGGCAACAGACAATGTGTGATAATTTAAAAGCGATTGGATACCATTATGATGGTGGATTTGCTGAATATATGCTTGTACCGGAAGACGCTGTTTTAAATGGATGTGTTAATAAAATACCTGATACTCTTTCTTTTGAAGTTGCCTGTCTTGCAGAACCACTTGCCTGTGTTATAAATGGTCAGATATTGAGTAAAATTGAAATAGGAGACATCGTTTTGATTATTGGAGCAGGACCTATTGGAATTTTACATTCATTATTGGCAAAAATAAATGGTGCAGGGAAAATAATGCTTGCTGATATTTCTGAAGAAAGAATAAAAGAGGCAAAATTTACTGATTGTTACTTGATTGATATGAGTAAAAAAGATATTTACGAAGAGGTTAAAAAAAACACAGATGGACATATGGCTGATAAAGTTATTGTTGCAGTAGGAAGTGGAAAGGCACAAGAAATTTCTTTAAAACTTGTTGCAAAAAGAGGTTCAATTAACTTTTTTGGTGGACTTCCAAAAGAAAATCCTTATATTCAATTTGACAGCAATTTACTCCATTATGGAGAATTTTTTGTTGTTGGAACTCACGGTTCTACTCCTTTACATAATAAGATTGCTCTTGAACTTCTATCTTCTGGAAGGATAGATGCAGAAAAATTAATAACTCATAAACTACCTCTTGAAAGAATAATAGAAGGATACCAGATTGTGGAAAATAAAAAAGGACTTAAAGTTTTGATATTGCCTTAAAAGGAGGAAAAAATATGGAAATTACAAAGGAACTTGCTATTAAACTTTTAAAGCAAATGATGGAAATAAGACAGTTTGAAGATATGATAATGGAATTACTTGCTAAAAATATTGCTGAAGGAGGTTCTCATCTTTACGCAGGAATGGAAGCAGTTGCAGTTGGAGCAATTTCTGTAATAAATCCAGACGATTATATCACAAGTACACATAGAGGACATGGTCATGCAATAGCAAAAGATGGAGATTTAAAAGCACTTATGGCTGAAATCCTTGGGAAAAAAACAGGTGTCTGTAAAGGGAAGGGTGGTTCACTTCACCTTGCCGATCTTTCAAAAGGAAATCTTGGAGCAAATGGGATAGTCGGTGGTGGTCTTGGCATAGCAACCGGTGCAGGTCTTTCAATTAAATTACAGAAACAAAATAAAGTTGTCTTGTGTTTTTTTGGTGATGGAGCAACAAATAATGGAATATTTTTTGAATGTTTAAATATGGCATCTTTATGGAAATTACCTGTGATTTATATATGTGAAAATAATAAATATGCAATGAGTGTTTCAGTTGAAAGGTCTCATGCAGTTAAAGATATCACAAAAAAGGCACTTGCTTTTGATATACCTTCTGAAAATGTTGATGGTCAGGATGTTCTTGCTGTTAGAGAAGTTGTTAGTAAATGGGTAAATCACGCGAGAGAAGGGAATGGTCCGAGTTTTATAGTTGCAAATACATATAGATATTATGGACATAGCAGAAGTGACCCAAGAGTTTATAGAACACGAGAAGAAGAAAAATTTTGGAGAGAAAGAGACCCTATAATAATATTTGGTAACAAAATGAAAGAGATGGGAATTTTAAATGAAGAAGAAATAAATCAGATTGAAGAAGAAGTTAAAAAGGAGATAGAAGAAGCAGTAGATTTTGCAATAAAAAGCCCATATCCTGAACCTGAAGAACTCTATACTGATTTATATGTTTAAACGAGAAAGGAGTTAAAATGAGGACTATCACATATAGACAGGCATTAAATGAAGCACTTGATGAAGAGATGGCAAGAGACCCAAGAGTTTTTTTGTTTGGTGAAGATATTGCTATTTATGGTGGTGCTTATGGTGTTACAGCAGGACTCTGGCAAAAATATGGAGATGAAAGGGTTATAGACACTCCAATTTCTGAAAATGCTATTGTTGGTACTGCTCTTGGTGCTGCTTTAACAGGTTTAAGACCTGTTGCAGAAATAATGTATATTGATTTTATTGGACTTTGTATGGATCAATTAAATAACCAGGTTGCAAAAATAAGATACATGTTTGGTGGAAAATGTACAGTTCCTCTTGTGATTAGAACAGAAGGAGGTGCAGGAAGAACTCTTGGAGCACATCATTCTCAAAGTTTAGAATCATGGCTTATTCATATCCCTGGAATTAAAGTTGTTATGCCTTCAACTCCTTATGATGCAAAAGGTTTATTAAAATCGTCTATAAGAGATGATAATCCTATTGTATTTATTGAACATAAAATGCTTTACAATACAAAAGGAGAAGTGCCAGAAGAAGAATATCTTGTTCCAATAGGTGTTGCTGATGTAAAAAAAGAAGGGAAAGATGTAACAATTGTCACATATTCAAGGATGGTTTTATTTTCTCTTGAAGCAGCAAAAATTCTTGAAAAAGAAGGTATAAGTGTTGAAGTTATTGATTTAAGAACGCTTTTACCAATTGATATAGAAACAGTTGTAAAATCAGTTAAAAAAACAAATAGAGTAATTATAGTTGAAGAAGATTGTAAAACAGGAGGCACTGGAGCAGAAATTGGTATGCAGATAATTGAAAATGCCTTTGATTATCTTGATGCTCCTATTGTGAGAGTTGCAGGTGCTGATGTCCCAATGCCTAAAAGCCCAGTTCTTGAGAAACTTGCAATTCCGGATGTAGAAAGAATTTGTAAAACAGTTAAAGAGATGTTAAAATAAAACAAAGGAGTTTAAATGAAGAAAGAAATAATTATGCCAAAACTTGGTGAGACAATGGAAGAAGGATATCTTGTGAGTTGGAGAAAAAAGGAAGGAGATAAAGTTGAAAAAGGAGAAGTATTATTTGAAGTTATGAGTGATAAAACAAATTTTGAAGTTGAAAGTCAATATTCTGGTTATTTAAGAAAAATCCTTTTCCAACCAAGTGATCAACCAATACCTGTTACAACTGTAATTGCTTATATTACAGATACATTAGATGAACCTCTTGAAATAGAAGAGAAAGAAAAAAAGGCCTCTATTGAAAAGTTGGAAGAAATTGAAAAAGAAAGGATAAAAATAACTCCAGTTGCAAAAAGATTAGCAGAAGAATATAAAATTGATATAACAAAGATAAAGGGTTCTGGTCCTGATGGAAGAATAGAAAAAAAAGATGTTCTTGAATATATTGAAAAATCAAAAGTAGAGACAAAAAAAGATATTGAAAAAACATCTGAAATAGAGGAAGAATATGAAGTTATAAAATGGTCTCCTTTAAGAAAGATAATAGCCAAACGCCTTACAGAAAGTAAACAAAATATTCCTCATTATTATTTCCAAGGAAAAGTTATTGTAGATGAAATTTTAAAGATAAAAGAGATAAAGGAAAAAGAAGGCGAAAAATATACTATTACTGATTTTTTAATTTTTTTAACTTCAAGAGTTATAGAAGAGTTTCCACTTATAGGAGCAAGTTTTATATATGAAGAAATTAGAGTTTATAAAAATGTTGATATTGGACTTGCTATAAGTGTTTCTGATGGTCTTGTTGTTGGTTCAATAAAAAATGCAAATAAAAAGACAATTAAAGAAATTTCAGAAGATAGAAAAAATATTGTAGAAAGAGCAAGAGAAGGAAAGTTAAGCCAAGATGATATAAAAGGAACAAATTTTGTTATATCAAATCTTGGTATGTATAATGTTGAAAATTTTTACCCAATTATAAATCCACCTGGTGTTGCTATAATGGGTGTTGGGAAAATTGAAAAAGGTTTTTTTGTTGAAAATGAAAAAATAAATATTAAAAATTATATGTATATTTCTTTCTCATTTGACCACAGAGTAATTGATGGTGCATATGCAGCAAATTTCTATAAAAAATTGAAAGAAGTTATTGAAAATCCATCTATTTTACTTTTTAAAAATGTTTAAAAGAATAAAAGAAGATATTAAAATTGTTTTTGAAAGAGACCCTGCTGCAAGAACTACTTTTGAAGTTATTACAAGTTATCCAGGTTTACATGCAATATGGCTTCATCGTCTTGCGCATTTTTTTTGGAAAAGGGGCGAAAAAACATTTGCAAGAATAATTTCACATATAAATAGGTTCTTAACAGGTATAGAAATTCATCCTGGTGCAAAAATTGGGGAGAGAATTTTTATTGACCATGGGATGGGAGTTGTTATTGGAGAAACAGCAGAGATAGGAAATGATGTTTTAATTTATCAAGGAGTTGTTCTTGGAGGAACATCCTTTAAAAAAGAAAAGAGACATCCAACAATTGGAAATAATGTTGTTATTGGAGCAGGAGCAATTTTACTTGGTCCTATAAAAGTTGGAGATGGTGCAAAAATTGGTGCTGGAAGTGTTGTGATAAAAGATGTTCCAGAAGGAACTACTGTTGTTGGAGTTCCAGCAAGAGTTGTGGAGAAAAGAGAAAAGAAAATAGACCTTGACCATGATAAACTTCCTGACCCAATATTAAAAATTTTTCAATTAATTCTTGATGAACAAGAAGAACTTAAAAAAAGAATAAAAGAACTTGAAAATCTTGAGGGTTTAAAATCAAAAATAGATGAGTATTTTGAAGAGAAGAAAAAAGAAATAATAGAACTTTTAGAAGGAGGTGTTAAGTGATTACAAAAAAATTTATAATTTTTATTGCTTTTTTATGCCTAAATCTATATAGCAATATTGTTACTGTTTATCATACTGTTAAAAAAGGTGAAAATCTTTATACAATTGCAAGAAAATATGGTAAGACAACTGATGAACTAAAAAAGTTAAATAATCTAAAAAGTATAACAATATATCCAGGACAGAAAATTATTGTTGATAAAAAAGAAAAACAACCTGTTGTAGAAACAAAAACAAATCTTGAAAAGCAATACTATAATGTACAGAAAGGAGATAATCTATATAAAATATCAAAAAAATTTGGTGTTTCAATTGCTCAATTAAAAAAAATGAATAATCTTAAATCTTCAACAATCCATCCAGGCCAAAAAATTATTGTTGGATATAAAAAGATTGAAAACGAAAAATCTGTTAAAAAAGAAATTAACCCTGATGAAATACAATCTATAGTTAATGTTTCTAAAAAAATATATTATAAGATCTCTGAAGGAGATACAATAGAATCTATAAGTGAAAAATTTGGTATAGAACCGGATAAACTTTTACAAGCAAATCTGATTAGAAAAGAAGATTTAAAAGTTGGACAGATAATTGTTATTCCTCCAAAAGAGATTCTGGAGGAAGAAACTAAAATAGAAACAACTATAGAAAACAAATCAAATATAAGAATAAAATTGATTGAAGAAGTTTTTAACTATCTTGGTAGTAGATATGTTTATGGAGGTGAGAGTAAAACTGGACTTGACTGTTCTGGTTTAACTCGCCTCGCATACAAAACAATAGGAATTTTATTACCTCAAAATTCTTCTCTTCAATATAAAAATGGGATTGAAATAAAAAAAGAAGAAGCATTACCAGGAGATTTGGTCTTCTTTAAGAGAGGCGGTAGAATTGGACATGTTGGGATATATCTTGGGAACGACCTTTTTATCCATGCAAGTTATACATTAAAAAGAGTAGTGATAAGTTCATTAAGTGAAAGATATTTTAAAGAAAGATTTGCTGGATTTAGAAGGTATTTGGTGGATGAAGAAGCATATTTTGCTAAAGGAATAGAAAATGTTGAACAGGAATAATGGTTGCAGGTTTATGGAGTTTAAATGGAAAGGATATAGAACTATTTATATTGAAAATGAAGTTATAAGAGTTGAAATTCTTATAGATAAGGGAACAGATATTGTTGAATTTCTATACAAAGAAAGAGATATTGATTTTATGTGGAGAAGTCCAATTCCTTTATATTGGTCTTCAAAATTAATTCAAACAGCACCTTCAAAGATTGGCAGTTTTATTGACTATTATCCTGGTGGATGGCAGGAAATTTTTCCAAATGCAGGATCAATTTGTGAATATAAAGGAGCAATCTTAGGACTTCATGGAGAAGTTTCTTTGTTACCATGGGAATATAAAATACTTGAAGATAGTAAAGAAAAAATTTCAATAAAATTTTATGTTTATACTTACAGAACTCCTTTTTATCTTGAAAAAACAATAACAATAGAAAGTGGAAAACCATATATAAAAATTGATGAGGAAGTTTTTAACCTTGCAGGAGAGGAGATGGACTTTATCTGGGGACACCATCCTGCATTTGGAAAACCATTTTTATCTCCGGATTGTGTGATTAATTTAAAAAAAGCAAAAGTTAAAGTTATTCCCGGGGATGGTAGATCATATACAAATTTAAAACAGACTGAAGGAATCTGGCCATTTGTTGAAGGAAAGGATGGTAAATTGATTGATATAAGTAAAGTCCCTTCAGAAAACGATAATGTTTCTGATGTAATTTTTATTTCTGATTTAGAAGATGGTTATTATGAAATTTTAAATGAAAAATTGAAAATTGGGTTTTTTATGGAATTTCCAAAGGAAGTTTTTAAATATATATGGTTCTGGAGAATAGCAAAAGGAAGTTATAATTATCCATGGTGGGGAAGAAATTATAATGTTGCATTAGAACCATTTTCAAGTTTACCTGTTCTTTCAGAAGCAATAAAAAGAAATGACCAGTTAAAATTAAAAGAAGATTGCTCATTAAAAGTAAAACTGAAAGCAGGCATTAAAAAGATACAATAGTTTATAGAGTAAAAACAAATCAAAAACATAAATAAGTGAAATTCAAGAGAACAAACTTTTTGGATAATTCCAAAAGAAAAAGTAACTACACATTTTAAAGACAATATAAGATGGACAATCAATTGATAATATTCTTAAAAGTCACTGTAAAAAAATATGCTACTATAGCATCAGGGACAATTCCTGCAATACCTTTCTGGTGGGCAAGGTAGTACTGAATATTTTAATTTACAAGAGGAAATAATATACTCATTAGGAAAAATAGGCGATCCAGGAGTAATAGATGTTCTTATTTCTGCGCTAAAATATGAAGAAGCAAATAATAAACAAACAGCATCTTGGGCATTGTTGAAAATAATAGGTAATAGTAAGGAACTTTACTCAAAGTTCTAAGGAATGGCAGGCCTAGTAATAAAATTTTCTCTCTTTAATCTTTTAGATTAGAATCTTTCCAATATTTTTTTATTTGATGTACATTCTTTCTTTTTTTTGAGCAATGGAAATAGATGTGATGTATTATTTTCTATTTTACTTTTATTTTTGCTATGTTATAATATAAAACAAAATGGATAGATATGAATTTGTTATTGGTCTTGAAGTGCATGTAGAACTTTTAACAAAGACAAAAATGTTTTGTTCTTGCTCAACAGAATTTGGAAATCCCCCGAATACTCAAGTATGTCCTGTCTGTTGTGGAATGCCTGGAGTTTTACCTGTCATAAATAAAAGAGCGGTTGAACTTGCCATAAAAACAGGTATTATTTTCAATTCCCATATTTCAAATTTTTGCAGATTTGCAAGAAAAAATTATTTCTATCCAGATTTACCTAAAAATTATCAGATATCACAATATGAAGAGCCACTTGCTACTGGCGGATCCCTTGAAGTCAATGGAAGGAAAATACATTTTAAAAGAATACATCTTGAAGAAGATGCAGGGAAATTATTACATTCCGAAACTTCTCCAATTTCATATGTAGATTTTAACAGAAGTGGAATCCCTTTATTGGAAATCGTTACTGAACCTGATATTAGAAGTCCAGAAGAGGGAGAAGAGTTTCTTGAAAAACTAAAACAAATACTTGAATATCTTGAAATAAGTGATTGTAATATGGAACAAGGTTCTTTAAGATGTGATGCTAACATTTCTATCAGGAAAAAAGGGGAAAAAGAGTTAGGTGTAAAAACAGAAGTGAAAAATATGAATTCATTTAAATCTGTTAGAAAAGCATTATTTTTTGAATGTAAAAGACAGATAGAAATAATTAAAAATGGTGGGAAAATAATTCAAGAAACCCGTTTATGGAATGAAAAAGAAGAGATTACTGAAAGTATGAGAACAAAAGAAGAGGCACATGACTATAGATATTTCCCTGAGCCAGACCTTGTTCCTATTTCAATTGATGATAAATGGATAGAAGAAATAAAAAAAGAGATTGGAGAATTACCTGAACAGAGAAAAGAAAGGTTTAAAACAGAATATAACTTATCTGATTATGATGCAGGTGTTTTAACTTCAGAGAAAGGAATTGCTGATTATTTTGAAGAATGTGTAAAATATTATAAAAATCCAAAGATAATTGCAAATTGGATAATGAGTGAACTTTTATCATTAACTAAGGGTAAAATTCTAAAGAAAGAAGAAATTCCTTTAAAAGCAGAAAATTTTGTTGAAATATTAAAATTGATAGAGGAAAAGAAAATAACAGTAAGCGTAGGTAAGGAGATATTTAAAGAATCATACAAAACTGGAGAAATTCCATCTGAAATTGTAAAAAAGAAAAATTTAATGCAAATAGAAGATGAAAGTTTAATAGAAAAAATTGCTCAACAAGTTATACAGGAAAATCAAAAAGCAGTTGAAGATTGGAAAAAAGGGAAAGAAAAAACTATTATGTTTTTAGTTGGACAGGTAATGCGAAAAACAGGTGGCAAAGCAAATCCAGATATTGCAAAAAAAACTTTAATTGAACATTTAAATAAGTTAAAATAAAAGGTAAAATAATTATTAAAAAGAGGAGAAATATGAAGAAAAAAATAATTTTATTTATATTGGGTTTTTTGTTCTTTACAATTGTCTTTGGTGGAGATATTAAAGTTCAGCAAAAAAATAAATGGGAAGATAATACCTATAAAAATTTGGAATTATTCATTGATGCTTTAAATATAGTAAAAGATAATTATGTAGACACTGTTGAAAATAAAAAACTCATATATGGTGCGTTAAAAGGTATGCTTATGTCTCTTGACCCATATAGTGCATTTTTAGAACCAGAATTAAAAAAAGAATTACAGATAGAAACAAAGGGAGAATTTGAGGGAGTAGGGATGGAAATAACTTTAAAAGACGGAATAATTACTGTTGTTAGTCCTATTGAAGATACTCCTGCTTGGAAAGCAGGGATAAAGGAAGGTGATAAAATAATTGAAATTGATGGTAAATCAACAAAAGGTATGACAACTATGGAAGCAGCACAATTGTTAAGAGGAAAAAGAGGAACAAAAGTAACAATTAGTGTATTAAGAGAAGGAGCAGAGAATTTAATTAAAATTACGCTTGAAAGAGATGTGATAAAAATAAAATCTGTGAAATCTAAAATATATGATGAAATTGGGTATATCAGGTTAACAGGATTCCAGGAAAATACTCCGGATGATTTGAAAAAAATACTAAAGGAGTTTAACGAAAAGAACTTGAAAGGACTTATACTTGACTTAAGAAATAATCCTGGAGGTCTTTTGAATGTTGCAATAGAAGTAAGTGAATTCTTTTTACCTCCTAATAAATTAATTGTCTATACTCAAGGAAGAAATAAAAAAGATTCTACAAAATTTTATAGTAAGTACAAACCCATATGGCAAAAACCAGTGATTCTTCTTGTAAATGGAGGTAGTGCTTCTGCTTCTGAAATATTATTTGGAGCACTTAAAGATAACTATACAAATTTTCTTTCTATTGGAACAAAAACATTTGGTAAAGGTTCTGTTCAAAATGTTATACCTCTTTCTGATGGTTCTGCCATAAAACTTACAATAGCAAGATATTATACTCCAAAAGGAATATGTATTGAAGGACAGGGAATTTTACCCGATATAGAAGTAAAACTTGAAGGTGAAAAACCAATAATTCCAACTAGTGAACAAGATTTACAATTTAAAAAAGCTCTTGAAGAAATAAAAAAAATGATCTAAATGATTAAAAAAGAAAACAATTTTTCTTTCTTTGTTCCACTTGTTCTTTTTCTAATTCTTTGTATTTTAATTGCTGGAGCAAAATTGCTTCAAAAATTAACTGAAGAAAAAAAGATTGAAGAAAAACCATTGGCAAAACTCTATCCACCTGAAGCAAAACTCTATCCACCTGAAATAACACCTGAAATACCTAAAAAAGTTGAAAAGAAGAGAATAAAAGGAAAAGTAGCAATTATAATAGATGATGTTGGTTGGAATTTATCCATAATAAAAGAATTAGAAAAAATAAATCAACCACTTACACTTTCAATTCTGCCAAAAGCACCTTATAGCAAGAAAATTTTAAATGAATTAAAAGACAAAAACTATCAATTTATTTTGCATCTACCTCTTGAACCAAAACCACCATCTCAATGTCTTGATAAAGGATTGATAACAACAAATATGGATGAAGAAGAAATAAAAAAAATATTTGAGGATAATGTAAATGATTTTTTACCTTATATTAAAGGCATTAACAATCATATGGGCTCATTATATACAATAAATGAAGAAAAGATGAGAATTTTACTTGAAAATATAAAGGAGAAAAACCTATTTTTTGTTGATAGTTTAACAAGTTCAAAAAGTTGTGGTTATAGAATTGCAAAAGAACTTGGAATAAAGACAGGTAAAAGAGACATTTTCCTTGATATATCCCCTGACCCGAAAGAAATAAATAAAAAAATAGATGAAGTTATAGAAAAGGCAATAGAAAAAGGAAGTGTTATTGCAATTGGGCATTCGAAAACATCTACATTAAATATCCTAAAAAATAGATTGTCTGATTTTGAAGAAAATGGTATTAAGATTGTTCCTGTTGAATCTTTACTTGAATGACATTTTGAAATACTAATTTAAAATGATAATTATTGGTATTGAAACTTCTTGCGACGAAACAGGGATTGGTTTAATAAAAGACAAAACAGTTCTTGCGAATATCGTTGCTTCTCAAGAAGATATACATTCTATTTATGGTGGAGTTGTTCCTGAACTCGCAAGTAGAGCCCATTTACAAAGAATAGACAATCTCTTCAAAATTGTCATAGAAAGAAGTAAAATAAGAATTGAAGATATTGATTTAATAGGAGTGACAAATCATCCAGGACTTAAGGGTTCATTGCTTGTAGGTGTATCTTTTGCATCTGGGGTTTCTTATAGAATAAAAAAACCAATATACTTTATAAATCATCTTCATGCTCACCTTGCAGTTAATTTCTTAAATGAAGATATTGAGTTTCCTGCACTTGGACTTGTCATTTCAGGAGGACACACTTCATTTTTTTATATTGAAAATTATGTAAGTTTTAAAGAAATTGGAAGAACACTTGACGATGCCTGTGGTGAAACTTTTGATAAAATTGGTAGATTCCTTGGTTTACCTTTTCCAGCAGGACCATATATTGAAAAACAGGCAGAAAAAGGAGATGAAAGAAGTATAAAATTCCCTATTCCAATGCTTTATTCAAACTCACTTGATTTCAGTTTTAGTGGACTTAAAACAGCAATTATTAATTATGTAAAAAAATATGGTAAAGAAAACATTCCTGATATTTGTGCTTCTTTTCAAAAAACAGTTGGAGATTTAATAAGCAGAAAGATAAAAATTGCTCTTAAACAATATAATGTGAAATCCATTTTACTTGGTGGAGGTGTTGTTGTAAATAAGTATCTACAAAAAAGAATAAAAGAAGTTATTCCAGATAATATGAAATTATATATTCCAGAAAAAAATTTATGCCTTGATAATGGTGTGATGGTTGCAGCAATGACTTATTTCCTTCATAAACTTACCCCTTACCGAACCGGTTTCGGAGAGACTTGAATTTTATGTGTAATTTTTTAAAATATATAAAAAGAAAGGAGGAAAATTTCCCAATCAACTTATACGGGGATAAAAGGGAGAGAAAACAAACTCCTTTACGGGCTTTATTGCCCAGGTAAAATGTTGTTTTCCTCTCCCTTGTTTTTAAAAAATTTAATTTTCAAAGAAACTAATTTATATAATATATTTTTAACCAAATTTAACTAGGAGGCCACAACATATATCTCAACCTACAGAAATAGAAGAATTAAGAATTGAAAAGATTATACTTCCATATAGAGTTATTAGAAAGTTAGGTGAAGGAATATTTACGAATGCAAACTATATTAGAATTTTTTTGAATAGACTTACTCTCCTTAGTAGAAATCTACAGCATCCCAGTTTAGGGATAGAAGATCGGGGGGACTGTTATTATGCAAGGATAAATGACAATTATAGATTTGAATTTATAGTAAGAGAAAATACAGCAGAAATTATTGATGTTTTCCCTCATCCTAAATAATTTAACAAAATATTGGAAAACTGGAAAAATGGAAAATAATATATTTAAAGCAGTAATAAATAATATCTTTATAATGAACTACATAAATTTATAAATGGTCTTCTACCTTTTTTCCTGTAAAAAAATTCATGAAAGTGGAGTATGAAATGTTCAGTATTTATATAAAACACCTTTACCTATAGAAATCTATTAAAACTTCCAGAAGCAAATTTTATGGATGTTGACTTTTTTATCTGGTATTTATCTAATTGTATTTTTAAATAGTGATGGAGAAGTAGAGATAGGTAAAGAACTACTACAAAGAAGAAATGAAAAATATGCTGAAGCAATTGTAAATTTTCTGGTAAATCATCTATTCCCAGCATTAGAAAAT
>JAMWCJ010000037.1 GCA_023818645.1 Candidatus Omnitrophota bacterium
ATGTCCAGTAGGTGCTTTATATATTGATAGGGATACATACCAGGTTAAATTCCAGCCAGAAAAATGTATTGCATGTGAATTGTGTATAAAAGGATGTCCAACAAAAGCAATGGTTTCAACAATTTAAAAATGAAAGAAATTGGTAAAGTGATTGAAATTAATGGAAATAGTGCTATTGTTTTGATGGAAGAAAAAGAAAAATGTAAAAGTTGTAATTTATGTAAAAAAATTTTACCAAGAGAGCCAAAAATTGAAGCAGAAAATATTATAAAAGCAAGTATTGGAGATATAGTTGAGGTTGAAATAAATGAGGATGCTTTATTTAAAATTTCTGTTTTTATCTATGGATTTCCACTTTTAGGTTTTATTTTAGGGATTGTTTTTTCTTATTTTCTTAAAATTGTCTTTTTGAAAGTTATTGTCTTTTTGATTTTTTTAACTTCTTTTTGGATAATTGGCTTTCAAAAAGGGAAATTTTACAGCCAGAAGACGAAACCTAAAATTGTGTCTAAAGTATAAAAAAGATGCCCCATGATACTACTCTATGTGTATGTGAAGTAATGGATTGCGTTGGGAAGAGAGACAAATATTTCAAAACATTTAAAGATTTTAAAATTTAATGTAATAGTAAGAAAAAAAATTGGGAAATGGGTTATGTATTCTTTTGTGCCACATAAAGAGAAATTTATAAGTTTATTGTTTATAGCATTAAAAGCATAACCTCTTCACATTTTAAAAAAGAAATTAAATATCTTAAAAAGAGAATTCGTGCTTTAAAGGAATATATTGCAGTCCATGTTCTAACCTGCCTTATACCTGCCTTTTTACTTGCCGGAGGTATGGTAAGTTTTATAAATAAAGAAACCATAATAAACTATTTAGGAGAGAAAGTAAACAAACTAAAGTCATTTTCAATATCATCTGTTTCAAGTTTTTTAATTGCTGCCTGTTCTTATACAGTTATTCCTGTTGCAAGTGGACTTTATTATACAGGTGCTACAATTGGTTCTGCTTTTATAGTTCTATAGATGGCTCCATCTTCTAATATTCTTTTTTTAATCTATACAGGAAATATTATAGGAGCGAAAATTGTTATAGCAAGAGTAACAAATTCTCTTTTTATGGCTTAATATTGTAGGAAGTGTAATGATAGAAATTCCCAGCGGCCACCTCGTAGGTGGGAGTTTGGCTAATTGAAAAATTTTTAAAAATTGATTATAATATTAAAAAAGGGGGAGAGATGGTACCTGCATCTGAATTAAGGGTTGGAATGATTATAAAAAGAGAGGGGAAATTATATAAAGTCCTTGAAAGTGAAACTAAGGCAAGAACAGCACAGTTTTCAAGTTATACTCACCTTAAATTACAAGATATAAAAACAGGCCATATATATGATTTAAGGGTCTCTCCAGAGGAAAAAATTGAAGATGTTGAAGTAGAAGAAGTAGAAATGGAATACAGTTATACAGATGGAGAAAGTTTTTACTTTATTCATCCTGATACATTTGAAACAATTGAACTTCCTGCCTATGCAATAGGAGAATTTAAAAAATTTATCAAGGAAGGGGTAAAATTAAAAGTTCAAATCTATGAAGGAAATCCAATAAGTGTTGTAATCCCTGAATATGTTGAGTTAAAAGTTGTAACTACTGGAGAAGGAGTTAAAGGAGGAACAGACAGTACCTGGAAAAGCGCAATTCTTGAAAATAATATGGAAATTCTTGTTCCTCAATTTATTAAAGAAGGAGATATAATAAGAGTTTCAACAAAGACAGGAGAATACTTAGAAAGAGTTCATAAATAATTATAACTCTTTTTTTTAAAAATTTATGCTATATTGACAGAGTTTTTTAAAGGGTAGAATAAGAATTATTATCAAAAGAAGAAAATGAGATATGGAAATGTGTGGGGATGTGGAAGGATGGTTATACTTAAGAAAAATCTTGAAAAACATATGAGCGCAGAGTGGATATTTTTATACCTTACAAGATAAATTCTATGACAGGTTTTTCAAGAGTATAAAAATAATTAATATTTTTTGAATTTGTTGTTTTAAGTTATACTATTTTTGGTTTTAAAAGGAAACTTATGAAAAACCAAAAATTAACTTTAAAATATAAGGATGATTTTGAACAGACAAAAAAATACTGGGAAACTTTCTGGGAAGGCGAAATAATAGATAGGCCTTTACTAATTATATTATTTCCCAAAGATGAAAATAAATATGTTAATGGTCCTTCTTACTTATCAGGTATTGATGGAAATTTTGAAAAACCTGTAAATGAATTTGAAAATTTTTGTGAAAATACATTCTTTTTTGGAGAAGCAATTCCTTCCTTAAATATTTCTTTTGGGCCAGATACAATTTCTTATTGTGTGAAAGAAGCAGATAAAAATGTAAGAATTAAAAGTGGCACTGCATGGATAGAACCATTTGTTAGTGACTGGGAAAATTTTAAAAAAATTGAGATTGATAAAGAAGGAGAATGGTATAAAAAATTTTTAAATTTTTATAAATATGCTTCTAAGAAAGGAGATGGAAAGTTTTTATTACAGATGCCTGACTTTCATACGCATCTTGATTTATTGAGAGCAATCAGAGGGAGTGAAAATTTGTGTATTGATTTAATTGAAAGACCTGATTTTATTAAAAAAATACTTGAAGAAACAAAAGATATCTTCATTGATATTTATAATGATATTTATAATTCAACCAATATGGGAAAATATGGAACTACCTGCTGGATCCCTCTTTATTCAGAAAAAAAATACTGCACAATTCAATGCGATTTTATCTGTATGATATCTGTGGCAATGTTCAGAAAATTTGCTTTACCATATATTGAACATGAAGCAAATTTCCTTGACCATTCAATATTTCATCTTGATGGGCCTGGTGCTTTGAAACATCTGGATGATTTACTTTCAATAAAAAAATTAAATGCAGTACAGTGGGTTCCCGGAGCAGGGAATAAACCACATATTTACTGGATTGACCTATTTAAAAAAATAATCAAAGCAGGTAAATCCGTTATAATTTATCCTCATTCTTTTGAAGAAATAAAGACATTTCATAAAGAACTTGGACCTGAAAGAATTGTATATCAACCATTATGGAAAATTAAAAATTTAAAAGAGGCAGAAGAGATAAGAAAATATCTGGTTGAAAATACTTAAAATAATTTATTTAACTCATTTATCTCTTTCTCTATTTTTTCAAGTGGATATTGAAGGTTATAAAGTTTGTAATAAAGACCTCTTTTTCTTAATAATTGTAAATGAGTGCCTTTTTCTATAATTTCCCCTTCATTTAAAACAATTATTTTATCAACATTTCTTACAAGTGATAATCTATGTGCAATTATAAAAACAGTTCTTCCTTCTATCAATCTCTCCAATGCTTCAAGAATTAAACTTTCTGACTCAGCATCAAGAGAAGATGTAAATTCGTCAAGTATTAAAATTGAAGGATTTTTAAGAAAGACCCTTGCTATTGCTATTCTTTGTTTTTGACCTACTGAAAGTGAATTCCCCATATCTCCAACATCTGTCTCATATCCATCAGGTAAATTTGATATAAATTCATGAGCATTTGCAAGTTTTGCTGCTTCAATAACTTCATCTTCAGTTACATCTTCTTTTCCAAAAGTTATATTTTCAAAAATAGTTCCACTAAAAATAAATGGTTCCTGTAAGACAATTCCTATTTGAGACCTTAAATAGAAAATTTTATAATTTTTTATTTCTTTCTCATCAATATATATTGCTCCTTTATTTACATCATAAAATCTTGGAATTAAACTAACAAGAGTAGATTTTCCTGCACCACTTGGACCCACAAGAGCAACTTTTTCACCACCTTTAACCTCAAAAGATATATTCTTCAATACATAGTTTTCTTTTTCATAGGCAAAATAAACATTTTCAAATTTTACATTTCCTTTTAAAGGATTAGGAAGCGAAATAGCGCCTAAACTATCTTTAACATCTGAATATGCATCCATTATCCCAAAAATTCTTTCTCCTGCTGCTCTTGCATGTTGCATCAAGTGATTTACATGATTTAATTGATGAATTGGGGTATAGAGTAAATGTAAATATCCAATGTAAGCAACAAGAGTACCAATTGATATTTCTCCTGTCAAAACTTTTCTTCCTCCAAACCAGATTACTATCAAATATCCCACAGAACTTAAAAAAATAATCCAACTTTGATAAGTAGCCCATAATTTAGCAACATAAATATTTATTTTGAAAAATTTTCTACCTTTAAAAGAAAATTTTACCAGTTGTCTTTTTTCTCTTGCATATGCTTTTATCTCTTTAATTCCAAATATATTTTCCTGCAAAGAAGAGGTAAGTTCTCCTCTAATTTTTCTAAGTTCCCTATATCCTTTATGTGCTTTCTCTGTGAAGGTATAAACAAGAAAGCCAATACCTGTTATTGGAAACATCATAAACAAAGTTAAAATTTTATTTAACTTTAATAAAATAAAAAAAGCACCAAAAAAAGTAAAAATAGACATTAAAAAAATTATAAAACCATCAGTTATAATTCTTTGTAATTGTTCAACATCAGACATCAATTTTGAGAGAATATCTCCTTTTTTTTCTTTGTTAAAATAACTCAATGATAATCTTTGAAGTTTATGATAGACCTTATTTCTTAATCTATATACAACTCCTTGCTGGATCTTATTACTTGTTACTGTTTCAATAGCCATAAGTCTGGAATAGATTAAAAAAAGAATTAAAAGTATTCCTCCCCACAGGTTAACTATAAAAATGTTTTTGGAAATTATTCCTTTATCAATTATTATCTTAGAAATATAGGGTCTTGCTAAATCAATCCCATTTCTCAGCAAAACAATAATTATCAGTAGAATAAAGTTCTTTTTATATTCTAAAATATAATCTTTCAGTTTCTTTATAAATTCCATTTAATAAATTATACCATTAAAATCCACACCCATTCCCACCTACGAGGTGGGCGGTGGAGATTGTTGATAATTGTGGGATAGCGGAGGGGGTGGGATTCGAACCCACGATCCACTAAATGTGGATACACGCTTTCCAAGCGTGCGCACTCGTCCACTATGCGACCCCTCCTTAAATCTTTTATACATTTTCAACCTTTTTAAATAAACCTGTTTTAGGGAATTGGTACCCTGCTTTTATTCTTTTATAAAATAATTTTTTTGCAAGGCGATTAAGTTGTTGATATGTTATTTTGCCCTGTTCAAGTAGTTTTAGTTGTTCTTTTGCTTTCTCCCTTTTTTTATGGTATATTTTATTTAATTCTTCTTTAAGTTTACCCATTTTTATCTCCTTCTTTTTTATAGATTTTACCTCTTTTTATTGAAAAATTATATTGATTTTTAAAAAATGTTTCAAGATTTAAAAGTTTTGAAAAGGATTTTATTTAAAATTCTCTTATTTTCTGCCTCAATTTTTTCTTTTCACTTCTTTTTCTCTTTTCTTCAATCTGTTTGATTTTAGCATATAATGGCTTTTCTGTTTTTATTCTCTGTTTTTTCCCTTTTTGTAATTTATTAAGTTTTTCCTCAAGTCGTTTTAAAGCAATTTGTTTATTCTTCGCTTGGGAGCGAAATTCAGTCCCTTTTGCAGTTATGCCTGTTGGAATATGAATAATTTTAACACTTGTCAATTTTTTATTTTTTCTCTGTCCTCCTGGCCCTCTACTTTTATAATAATAAATTTTTATTTCTTCCTTTTTCATAATAACTTTACCTTTAACTAAACTTCTTCTGTATCTCAATTATTTCATCTTTAGATTTTGTAAATATTTCAACAAGTTTAGGATCAAATGCCTTTCCTTTTTCTTCATTTATTATTTTAAAAGCTCTCTCTACATCTACTGAACTTTTGTATATTCTATCAGAAGTCAAAGCATCAAAAACATCAGATAGTGCAGCAATTCTTCCATAAATTGGGATTTTATTTTCTGATAAACCATAAGGATAACCAGTTCCATCATATTTTTCATGATGCGATAAAGCAATAATTTCTGCTGCTTTTAAAATTATAGATTTTGAACCTTCAAGCATCTTTGCTCCAATAATCGGATGTTTTTCAATTATTTTTCTTTCCTCTGCTGTTAATGTCCCAGGTTTTAAAAGAATATTATCAGGGATAGCTATTTTACCTATATCATGTAAAGGCATAGCATTTTTTATCAGTGTACATTCTGTTTTTTTGAATCCGAGTTTTTCAGCAATTAAATAAGCATATTCACTAACTCTATGAATATGGGTTCCTGTTTCTCTATCTCTATATTCAATAGATACTGCAAGCCGGAAGATTGTTTCAAGTTGGGCATCCTTTAGAATAAGGTTCAATTGAGAATTTTGGATTGCAATTATACCTGGAATTGATAGTGTCTGGATAAAGTTTATGTCTTCATAAGTAAATTTTGATGTCTTTGAAAATACTGTTGATTTTTTATTTATAAAAATCCCATAAATTTTAAAATCGGAGAAAGATAAAATTGGAACAATTGCAATATTTTTTATTTTCTCATTAATAGATTTATTTATTATTTTTGGTTTTTCTACATCCTTTATAAGTTCGTAAATATCTATCTCTTCTATAAATTCTCCTTCCTTTGCTATTATTTCAAATTTATTATGGTAAAAAGAAATAAGACACCCTGATTCTATTCCAGAAGAAAGTAATATTGTTTTCAATATCATTAAAGGAGTTTTTTCTATTATCTCTTCACTCCCAAATCCGAGAAAAAACATTTCTTCTTTCCTAAATGCTTCTACTGGATTAAGAATTCCTGTAAATTTTTGTTCTGTCTGTTTAACAAGTTTTAAAATTATCTCTTTCTGAAAAAGTTTTTTTAAAGTAGAAAATAATGAGTAAAAAATAAAAGAAAGATAGTAAAAAATTGTAAAAAACAATAAAGGAACAACATCAAAAAAAATTCCATATTTATCAAGTAGAAACTTTGAAGAATAAAAACATAAACCAATGAATCCAAAAGTATAGAATGTATTCAGGTAAATTTTAGATATTGAAAAAATTATGGCTAAAAAAAAAGCATAAAAAAGAAGATACAAAAAAGAAGATTTATGGATGATATATTTGCCAGAAAGATTTGTTCCTATTGCACATGCCTGAACAAAAACACCAAACTGAGTTCCAAAAGGTGTTGGTATTAAATCAGCATTTTTAGCTCCGACTATTGTCTGTCCAATTATAACAGTTTTTTTGTTAAAAAAACCTTCTGAATAATTTCTTTTAAGAACATCAGAGAATGAAATAAAGTATTTATTAATTAATTTTGGAGAAATATATCTTATGTAAAAACATCCATTTTGGTCAAGCGGGATTGAATTAAAAATTTTTAAAAGATTAATCTTATTTCTAATTCTATATATTTCAATTCCAAGTTGAGGATATATTCTCTCATTAAATTTTATGTAAGCAGGAAATTTTCTGATTATCTGGTCTTTATCCGGGTATGTATTAATATGGCCAAGAGAAAAAGCATATTTTTCAATTTGAGAAGCACTTCCTCTTATAGAATCAACAAGATAAAATGGTCCATCTCTTTTAGTAAGTTTTACAGGTGAAAATACAGGTAGAATAACCTTTCCATTTTCTTTTATAGAGTTTAAAAATTCTAAATCTTCTTTATTGTTTTCTGAAAAGTAAGGGAAAAATATATCAAAAACAACAATGTCTGCATTTTCTTGTTTTAATATTTTTAAAATTTGTGAATAATGTTTTCTTGAAAATGGTTGTCCAATCTCTTTTTCAAAATCCTCAGTAATTCCAACTATAACAATTGGCAGGTCTTCTTTTAAAGTTGAATTTCTTATATTTCTGTCATAGATTAAAAATTCAAGTTTTTCAAATTTATTATTTTTATGTAGAAAAAAAATTAGAATAAATATTAAGAAAGCAAAGATTAACTTAAAAATATGTTTCATCAAGAATTATTTACAATCTTTTTAATTATATGTGGTTTAACTTTTGGTGGTTTTCTTGGCACTCCTTTTTTATTTTCTTCATAAGTTCTTGTTTCAATCATAATCCATTCATTTGCTTGTATTTTTTCTCTTCTCCCTTGATTTCTTTCCATAACTTCTATATTTCCTTCAAAAACAGAAATAACAGTTTTGTCTAAAGGGATTCCACTATCGTTTTTATACTCATTATCAACTTTAAATTTTGTTCCTTCAACACCAGCAATTACAGCAGGAGTAATAATTTCAAATCTTGAATTGGTTTTATGGTCAACCTCAAATGTGGTATTTTCTCCCTCTGGAACATAAATTATACTATAAATTTTGTCCTCTGTATCTGTAAAAGAACCTAAAACTCCAACTTTTCCGCTATAAATTTCAACCTTTGTTCCATCTTCAAAATTTAGAATCCCTCCACTATATGTTTTTCCGAATTCAGTATTTAAACCAGACCAGTTAACAGGTTTTGTTTTTCCTATATCAACAGCATATGAAAGATATCCCAAAACAACTCTTCTTCCTCTAAAATGTCTTGGGCAAACTAAAAAAACTTTATTTGTGTCTTCTTCTGCAAAAAACCTTCCAATATAATAATCTGAATAACTATCTCTTTTTTCTCTATCACTTGGACAATGGAACACATTTGAATTTTGAATATAAGCAGGTATTAAAGAGTTTAAAGTTACTGGAGTTTCTTTAAAATCTGCCTGATAATTTTCAATCGCTTGAGCAATACTCTTAATATTATTTACACATCCCATGGTTCTCGCAAATTCTCTTGAGTTTGAAATTACACCGATTATCAATATTAAAATACTTATACCTATAAAAGATAAAATTAAAACCTCAATTAAACTAAATCCCTTTTTCATTTTCCACCCCCTCTTTTTTAAAGGAAATATGGGATACCTTATTTTCAAGTTCCTTTAAAGCAATATTTAAACTTATATCTTTAACCTCTGTATTTTTCCATATTTCAACAACATTTATTGCTGATTCTGTTAATTCTCTATATTTATTTGAGAATTTTTCAAGTTCTTCAATTATAGAAGTTAATGTATCTCCTTTTCTTATTCTAAATTCTGGAATTTTCCCCTCCTGTAACTCTTTAAGGATTTTGGTTATTCTATAAGCAGGACCTGCTACTTTATGCGAAAGTATTATCATACCAAGAGTTGCGAGTAAAGCAAGTAAAATGATAAGACCAAAATTCAAAATTATAAATTTTTTCACAGAACTTGAATATAGATTTCTCAATTCACCTACTTTCAAAATTTTTTCAGATACATCAACCCAGATATTATTAAAGGTTATACTGCTTATAATAAAACAAGAAACAGCAAGAGAGATAATTGTAAAAATTACAAATCTTAACTGTATTTCAGTATCTATCCATAAAATTTTTCTGCCCTTTTTACCTTTCATCAATTTTAATATTACCTTATGATATTTATTTTGTCAAGTTTTATTAAGAATATTATCTTGACTTATTTTTTTAAAATTTAATTTGACAAGAATGATTGAAAATTATAGATTAAATAAAAATATTTTAAAGGAGGATTATATGGGAAAAGTTTTAATTATTTATCATTCAAAAACAGGTAACACAGAAGAAATGGCAAGAAGTGTAGCAGAAGGCGTTAAAGAAGAAGGGCTTGAATTTGTATTAAAATCAATTGAAGATACAAAAATTGAAGATTTACTTAATTCAGATGGAATAATAGTTGGTTCTCCTACATATTTTGGTTTGCCTTCTTCTGAAATAAAAAAATTATTTGACGAGTCAGTTAAATATTATGGACATCTTGAAGGGAAAGTTGGTGGTGCTTTTACATCTTCTGCCCTTATTGGTGGTGGGAATGAAACAACTATTATGAGTATCATTCAAATGATGTTAATTCATGGGATGATAGTTCAAGGGACAACTAAATCAAACCATTATGGACCAGTTTCTATTGGAAAACCAGATAATAAAGTAAAAAATGATTGTAAAGAACTTGGTAGAAGAGTATCTAAACTCATAAAGAAAATTAAAGGAGAATGAAAAATGGATTACTCAAAAACAGTTTATTTACCAAAGACTGACTTTCCGATGAAGGCAAATTTAAGTCAGAAGGAACCAGAAATATTAAAGTTATGGGAAAAAATTGAAATATATAAAAAGATAATTAAAAAAAATAAAGGTAAACCAGATTATATTCTTCATGATGGACCACCATATGCAAATGGACATATACATCTCGGGACTGCTTTAAATAAAATTCTAAAAGATATAGTTATTAAATATAAATCTTTAAGTGGTTTTTATTCTCCATTTAAACCAGGCTGGGATTGTCATGGTATGCCCATAGAACTTCAGGTTTTTAAAGAAATAGGTAAAAAGAAAAATGAAGTGGATATTCTTGAATTTAGAAAAAAAGCATCTGAATTTGCAAAAAAATTTGTTGAAATTCAAAAAAATGAATTTAAACGACTTGGTATTTTTGGAGAATGGGAAACTCCTTATTTAACTCTTTCTCCTGAATATGAAAGTGATATTATAAAGGCGTTCGGAAAACTTTATTTATCAGGATATATATATCAAACTTATAAACCAATTTACTGGTGTATAACATGTGAAACAGCACTTGCTGAAGCAGAAATAGAATATTACGAAAAAAAATCACCCTCAATATTTGTTAAATTTAAAATAATAGATGATAAAGGGAAAAACATTGGAGAAAATTCATATTTTTTAATATGGACAACAACTCCTTGGACGCTTCCAGGAAATACAGGGATAATGGTTCATCCAGATTTTAAATATATTTTAGTTGAATTTAACAGTGAAAAAATTATTATTGCAGAAAAAAGGAAAGAAGCAATTGAGAAAATAACAGGAAAGAAGTTAAATGTTTTAAAAGAATTTAAAGGTAAAGAACTTGAAGGCATAATCTGTAAAAATCCTCTGCTTGAAAGAGAATCAAGAGTTGTTCTTGCTGAATTTGTTTCAGGAGAAGAAGGAACTGGTTGTGTCCATACTGCTCCTGGACATGGAGAAGAAGATTACCATGTAGGGGTAAAAAATGGGCTTCCTGTTTTATCTCCTGTTAATGAAAAAGGTGAATTTACAGAAGAAATTGAGGAATTAAAAGGAATAAATGTTTTTAAAGCAGACCCAGTTATAATTGAAAAACTAAAAAATAATAATTCTTTACTTTCAAGTGGGGAAATCATACATTCTTATCCATTCTGCTGGAGATGTAAAAATCCAGTTATTTATAGAAGCACAAAACAATGGTTTTTAAAGATTGATCATAAAAATTTAAGACAAAGAATATTAGAGGAAATAAAAAAAGTTAAATGGATTCCGCCAGAAGGAATAAATAGAATAGGTTCAATGGTCTCTTTAAGGCCTGATTGGTGTTTGTCAAGACAAAGATTATGGGGTGTGTTTATCCCTGTATTTTATTGTAAAAAATGTGCTAATCCTGTAATAACAGAAGAAACAATTGAAAAAGTTTACAATCTTGTTAAAGAGTTTGGCTCTAATGTATGGATAGAGAAAAGTGAAGAAGAAATTTTACCTGAAGATTTTAAATGCCCATTCTGTGGTAATAAAAGTTTTAAAAAAGAATTGGATATACTTGATGTATGGTTTGATTCCGGAGTTAGCCACCTTGCAGTTTTAAAAGAAGAAAATAATTTAAAATGGCCAAGTGATTTATATCTTGAAGGTTCTGATCAGCACAGGGGATGGTTTCAAACATCTCTTATAGTTTCTTGCGGAATCTTTAATTCTGCACCATATAGAAATGTATTAACACATGGATTTGTTGTTGATGGAGAAGGTAGAAAGATGTCAAAATCACTTGGAAATGTTATAACTCCTGAGCAAATTATAAAAAATTATGGTGCTGAAATTCTAAGGTTATGGAGTGTTTCTGAAAATTATCAGGAAGATATAAGGATTTCAGATGAAATAATTAAAAATATTGTTAAAAGTTATAGAGTTATAAGAAATACAATAAGATTTTTATTAGGGAATATTTACGATTATAAAAAGGAGGATGAGATTCCTTATGATAAACTTTTTGAAGTAGATAAATTGGCAATAGAAAAATTAAAAGTCCTTATTAAAAAAGTTACAGAATATTATGAAAATTTTGCATTTAATAAAGCATTTGAAGAAATCTATAATTTTTGTAATATCTTTCTTTCTTCTTTCTATCTTGATTATCTTAAAGACCGACTTTATACCTATTCAAAAAATTCAATTGAGAGAAAAGCAGGTCAAACTGTTCTCAATAAGATATTAAATGTTCTCCTTGTTCTTATCTCTCCAGTTTTGTCTTTTACAGCAGAAGAAGCATACCAATTTATTCCTTATGAGAAAAAGGAAAGTGTTTTTCTTGAAGATTTGCCAGAAATAGAAAAGGTGGATGAAGATTTAATTAAAAGATGGGACAAATTTTTTGAAATTAGAAAGATTGTTCTTAAAAAACTTGAAGAAAAAAGAGAAGAGAAAGTAATTGGAAGTTCTCTTGAAGCGAAAGTAATAATAAAGTGTGATAAAGAAAATTTTGAATTCTTGAATTCATTTTATAAAATACAAACACTTTTTATTGTTTCTGAAGTTGAAATTTTAGAATCAGTAAATTTTGAAGTTATAGTTGAAAAAACAAATAATAAAAAGTGTCAGAGATGTTGGGTTTATTTCCCTGAAATTGGAATGGATAGTGAATTTCCAGATTTATGTGAAAAATGTGCAAAAGTGATTAAAAATGATTTTTTAAATTAAAATGGAGTATATAGTTGATGGATTAAATGTAATTAAAACAAGTTTTTTAAAAAAGTATGAGAAATATGGGATTGAATCTGCACAGGAATTTTTAATTAATATCCTTGAAAGATACAAAAATAAACACTCTTTAGTTGAAATTACAGTTGTTTTTGATGGTAAATTTAATGCATCACTTTATCAGAGGAGAAAAATAAAAATAATTTTCTCAAATGAAAAAACTGCAGATGAGAAAATAAGAGAAATACTTGAAAATAAAAAAAACAGATCTTCTATTTCAGTTGTTTCAGATGATAGAGAAGTTCAGGAATTTACAAAAATACTTGGTAGTAAATCTCTCAGAGTAGATGAATTTATTGATATTGTTTATCCAATAGAAAAAAAACAACCTATTAATTTGAATAAAGATTTAAAATACAAATATAAATTAGAAATAGAAAAAGAACTTAAAAACTTTTATGAGAGAAAAACTAAAAAAATTAATAAGTAAAATATTACAATTTTTGGAAGAAGAAGACAAAGTTAGAGAGGAATCTTTAAAAGTTTTAAGAGAAATCGCAAGAACTGCTACAGAATCTATAAAAAAAATCCATCAGGGTGATTTGAAAAATTCAAAAAAATTAATTGAAGGTTCAATAAAAAATTTAAAAGAAATAAAAAATAAATTACAAAAATATCCAGAAATTTATTATCAGGGATTTCTACACCAGGTAGAAAAAGAAGTAATTGAGGCAAAAACATTATATGAGATTATAGTTAAAAAAGAAGTGCCTGAAATAAATGATTTTGACCCTGTAAGTTATCTCCATGGAATGGCTGAATCTCTTGGTGAAATAAGAAGGTTTGTCCTTGATAAAATGAGAAAAGGAGAAAATGAAAATCTTGAAGAATATCTTGAAATTATGGATGAGATTTATTTCTTTATTTTAAATTTTCAGTATCCAGATGCAATTACAAGGAGTTTAAGAAGACAAATTGATTATGCAAGAGCGATAATTGAAAAGACAAGAGGAGAAATTACAACCTACTATTTATTCAAGAAAAAAGAAATGTAAGAAAAAAATGCTGCACCAAAACCATTATTTATATTGACTACAACAACATTTGGGGAGCAACTATTTAGCATAGATAATAAAGGAGCAATACCATTAAGATTGACACCATAACCAATAGAAGTTGGAACAGCAATAACTGGTTTTTCAACAAGTCCCCCAACTACACTCGGGAGTGCTCCTTCCATACCTGCAACCACTATTAAACATTTTGCTTTATTAATAATCTCAATTTTATCAAGCAATCTATGTAGTCCTGCAACTCCAGCATCGTATATTCTTTTAACTTTTACTCCAATGATTTCAAGAGTAATTGATGCCTCTTCAGCAACCGGTATATCTGCTGTCCCTCCAGTGATTACACATACATAGCCAGTATTTTTTTCTTTTTCCTTCTTAAATGCTAAAATTTTCGCATCTTTAAAATAGATAATCTCAGGGAAATCTTTTTTTATTTTTTTTGCAATCTTTTCATCAACCTTTGTAACAATAAGATTTGAATAAACTTTCTTCAATTCAGATATAATTCTTTTAATTTGCAAGTAGGTTTTATTTTGACCGAAAACAACCTCTGGAAAATTAAATTTTAAAGACCTGTGAGTATCAATTTTGGCTAAGTTTATATCTTTATATGGCAAATATTTTAAATTTTCTATAAATTCTTCTTCTGTTATTTCGCCTTCTTTAAAATTTCTCAACAATTCCTTTATCTTTTCTTTATACATACATTCTTTCAAGTCGTTTTATTCTTTCTTCAATAGGAGGATGGGTTGAAAATAGATTTAAAATTGATTGCCCTGAAAAAGGATTGACAATAAACAAAGAAGATGTTGAAGGATTTGCATTTCTCATTGGATATCTACTAACTCCATAAGCAAGTTTCCTTAAAGCATTTGCAAGATATAAAGGATTTCCTGAAATTCTTGCGCCACCTTCATCAGCAAGATATTCTCTGGAACGGGAAATGGCAAGTTGAATAATCAAGGCAGCGATTGGCGCTAAAATTGCGAATAATAAAATTGCAGCCAGAGAAAATATGTTTCCACCTCTCCTATCGTCCCTATCCATTGAACCAAAAAACGCCAAATATTGAAGCATCCTTGCAAGAAAAGTTATTGCTCCTGCAATTGTCGCTGCAATTGTTGCTACAAGTATATCCCTGTTCTTTATATGTGTTAATTCATGTCCAATAACTCCTTTTAGTTCATTTTCATCAAGAAGTTGTAATATTCCGGTTGTCAAAGCAATAACTGCATTATTTGGACTTCTTCCAGTTGCAAAAGCATTTGGAGTTGCTGAATTAATTATATAAATTTTGGGTTTTGGGATTTTAGCAGATTGAGCAAGTTGAGCAACAATTGAATGTAAATATGGTTCTTCACTTTCTTTAAGTTCTCTTGCTCTATACATAGCAAGGACAATTTTGTCGCTGAAAAAGTAAGAAAACCAATTTAGTAAAAATGCAAAGATTAAAGCAGTTATAAGACCCTGTTTTCCAAAAAAACCACCTATAAATATAAGAATAACCGTTAAAAATCCAAGTAAAAAATATGTTTTAATTCTATTGACCATTTTAACCTTCCCTCTCTTTCTTTAAGTTATTATTATACCTGTTTTATATTTTTGTGTAAATCTTTAAAATAAAAAATTCAATCTTAAAAAATTTGAAAATTTTAAAACGACTATTAATAAAAGGCAATTATAAATACCAAATAGAGGGATTAAAAGAACAGGTAAAAACAAAGAAGAAAATAAAGCACCAATAAGATCGATTGAATAAAGTTTTCCAGTTGTTTCAACAATATTTTCCTTTCTAACTAAATATGAAATTATTCCAAATTCCCATCCAGTAAAAAATCCTGAAAAAAATATCAAAAATAAATAGGGTCTAATTTTAGAAAGTAAAAGATAGGTAAAAAGATAGAATAAAAAATGGATTATTTCTGAATTGTAAACTGTTTTTTTACTATGACTTTTTAGAACAGAGATTAAACTTCCAAAGGAAAGACCTGTCATAAAAATTCCAATTATTCCGCTTATAAATCCATAAACAAAACCATAATAAATTTGAAAAAGGAAGATAAAAATTGTCTCAAATGTTAGAGAAGAAAAACCATTTGTGAAGATAATATTTAAATATGGGCATCGGAATGAAAAAAGAGAAATAAAAAATAGAATAATAAAGATAATGGGCATAAAGTTTTTCATTTTGTTTAAAACAGAAAAAAACTTATTTAAAATCTTTTCTAATTTTGAAGAAAAACAGGAAATATAATAGAGAATTGAGTTATATAAACAGGTTTGGTTTGAAATTTCATTCAAATTATCTGTGATATCAATTAATTTTTCAAAATATTGTTTTTTTTTAATTTCATCTGTGACAAAATTTAAATAATTATCGTTGAAAAATTCCCAATCAGCAGAGAGTAATTTATTCAATTTCAATTCATTATTAGAAAAAACAATCATCATTGGATATGTAAAAATTACTTGTTGATTTTTGAAATATTTCTTTCCTGTGTTATAAATTGAAGAGTGAAAATTTAAAAGTGTTTGACCAAGATAATCGTATGTTCCAGGCAAAACAATTAAAAGATTTTCGGTATTTTCTTTAATCTTTTCAAAAAATTCTTGAGTAAAAAAGTAATTTTCTCTTATTGTCATAGGCAACCCACTATTTATGACAAAACAGTCAAATTTAATTTTATTTTCTTTTAAAAATCTATTTATATCATTTAAAAAGTAAACTTGATTAATGTCTGATTTTAAAAGATATTTATTGATAAATTTGAATTTCTCCTTATCTATATCAAAAAAATATATTTCTCTAACATTATATTTTTTAATCTCTTCAATTATTTCTGGATTTCCATATATCCCAACTCTTTCATTTTTTTTACAGTAAGCAAGAGAGAAAAAGGCAATATTTTTAACTGAAAAATAATCCGTCTGATTTGTCCATTCCTGGAATCCATTTGAAAGAAAAATATATTGATTTTCCTTCTTTATAACTGTAATTTTGTTGAAAAATGTTTCCTGATTTTCAACAATATCAAATCCTGTATATTTTTTTGCTAATGTGGCCAATTCAATTTTTTCTGAAATTATGGTAAGACAAAGAATTAAAATTAAGATAGAAATTATATTTAAACTTTTTTTAAAATAGAGTATAGTTAGAAAATTGAAAAAGGAGGAAAAAAGTATCAGAAAGAAAATATCTTTTTTAAAAAATAGAAGAAAGTAGAAAAGAAAGCCACCTATTAAAAAACCAATACCTTCAAATCCATAAACCTTTCCTGAACTTCTTTCATCTTTATAAAGAAAAGAAAGAAGTATAAATCTCCCTCCTTCAAAAAAACCACAGGAAAAAGAAAGTAGAAAAGAAAAAATGAAAAATCTTAAGTTTGAAAGCAATTGACTGATATTTGAAGAAAATCTTAAAAGAGGTATAAAAAAAATAAGCAATAGAATTTCTAAGATCGTAAGAAAGATATAATTTCTAATATAATTTCTAATTTTCCTGAAAATATAACTTCCTAAAGCACCTCCAAGAAGATAATAAGAAATAACTATACTAAAAAGTAATTCATTACCAAAAAAACTTGAAAAAATCTCCCTTAGGATAATTGATTGCAGAAAAATTCCAGAAATACCTTTTAAAATTATAGGGAAAAAAGCCATATAAATATTTTAAACCAAAAAGGAAAAAAGATGATAAAATATAAAAATTAAAAAAATGGGAGAAAAAATCTTTATTTTAAAATCAAGTAGTAAAAAAAGAATACTTCTTTTTATTACATTTTTTGTATATTTTAATACTTTACTAAATCCTTTTATCTTTGATGATATTATGCTTATTGTTCAAAACCCATTCATTAAAAGTTTCAAATTCATAAAGTTTTATTTTACAAAAAATCTTCTTGAAGGAGTTGGAGAAAGGACAACTTTTTATAGACCTCTTCAAACTTTAATATATGCTTTTATTTATAAAATTTCAGGTTTTATTCCAGTTGGTTATCATCTTATCAATATTTTTTTTCATTCTGGTTGTGCAATTTTAATCTATCTACTTT
>JAMWCJ010000126.1 GCA_023818645.1 Candidatus Omnitrophota bacterium
GCGTTAGGGATCCTGAAGTTTTGCTTTTTGTAAAAGGGAAAAAGCAAACACATATTTTCAATAGAGAGCCTTCAGCTATTACTATCTCATATAAGAATAATTTTTTAGATAAAACAGGATGGCCGGATATAAATTACGGAGAAGACATACACGTATATGACCCATTCATTAGAGGGGGACATGTAAGGTACTTTTTTGTGGACGATTATGCGATACAATTGAAGGGGGGAATTATTTTAAGGGTAATTAATAGTATTATAAACCATGAGCAGCTTTTTATGTCAGGATTCGGTCTTGGAGGTTACTTATTCTACTAGGTATAAGGATGTCTTATTTTTTATTAGAGCTTGTCTTGTTCATGTCACTTTCTTGTATCTACGAATAAAAAAGGGAAAGTTGAGTAATTTTGGAGTATAGGATATTTGGTTAAATAATTTTTTAATGTACTTAGGTTAACTTTATAACGATTTTTATTTAACATTTGTTCGCATGATTAGAGTTTTGCATATATTGCATCATGTTTCAGATAGCTTGGAGGGATGGCACACCTATATTGCAGGAGGGTTGAAGAGGGTTTCTAAGCAAATGATTCAAGTGTGTTTTACACCCACTAGTTGCCAAAATTTTGGGAGAACTAACACTGGAGAAGTTGTAATTGGTTATAGGAATTTTACCACTCCTTTTTTTAAAACAATTGTATGGTCAAATAGAATGTATGTGGATTTATTAAAGTATTTGAAGGATGGATGGATTATACATGTACATGGCGAAAGAGGGGCGATTCCCTTTTTTTTATCAAAATTTTCTGGGAAAAACAGTAAAATAATTTTGCAACAGCATTCGGGAATACGTTCTGGAATAAGATATATGGTTTACTCATTCTATAAGTATTTTATGAACTCGTTTAATATAAAAGGGATTATTGTACCATCTAATATTTCAATGAACTTCTTAAAGGATAAAGGAGTTGAAGGGGGAAAAATTTTTCCGATATCTCCTGGAGTTGGATATGATGAGCTACTATTTAGGCCATTTAATAGGAAAGAGGCTAGAGAAATGCTTGGTCTAAATAAGGATGCCTTCATTATTCTTTATGTTGGAAGATTCAATAATGTCAAAGGCTTTGAACATGTTCTTGATATTGTAAGAGTTTTGAGAAGTAAAAATGTTTTACTTTTGGCAGTTGGAGGAAATTTGAGTGACCCATTTGGAAAAATTTTTTATTCGAATTTAGATTATGTAAAGCCTTTTCCTAGATTAAGTAGGGAAAGGTTACCATTATTTTATGCGGCTTCAGACTGTTTTATGTGGATATGTGATCCTTGGATAGCATACTTTGGAGGAATTGGAGTGTCTGTTTTGGAGGCTATGGCTATGGGGTGCCCTGTAATTTCAACTACACTAACTTTACTAAATAATGATGAAGCTAATTTATCTGGATATGTTGTATTTAATAAAAAGCAAGCGTTGGATGCAGTTAAGGAGATAATAGGTGGTAAACGGGAATTTAATCCAAGTATTGTTGCAGAAAGGTATACGCTTTCTAAATATTGTCAAAAGATTGCTAATTGTGTGTATGTGAATGTCTAAATTATCTTTTATTAGGTATTGCAAACAGAACTTATGTTTATGGTTTATTGGTAATAGAATATGGTTTTAAGTTTATATTATAGAATAATATTTGTGATAGTAATGGTGGTTTTTTATTCGGATCAAATCACTTTATATCTTAAAAAATTTAGATTGCTTTGTATTACACCATTTTTGTCTAATTCTTTAAAAGATTTTTTGTTTTATTATTATTTAGCTTATTTAGATTTATTTTTTTACCTTTTAGGTTTATTTCTTTGCAATTTTATAGTAAGCACCTTCATTATTTTTCTATGAGTTTATCCTTGAATAGGGTTTTGGTTATATATGGTAGAAAATTTTTTATTCATAATTTTAATGATTTGTTGCATATTAGTCCATTATTTGAAATTCAGATTTTAGATTGGTTTAAACGCTTTACAGGTAAAGCTAATGTTTTTATTGATGTTGGGGCACATATTGGTAAATATACGATTTTATTAGCACCTCTTTTTAAGAGGGTTGTTTCTGTTGAGCCTGACCCTTATAACTTTTGGATTTTGAGGAAGAATGTTTTGTTGAATGGGTTTGGTAATGTTGTTTTGTTTAGGTGTGGGTGTTTTAGTGCAAATGGTGAGGGAGTTTTGTATCTTAGCCCTATAAATTTTGGTAGTTATTCTCTTAAAGATAGTATAGTTTCTGCTGGTAAAGTTAGGATTTGTTTGAGAAAGTTAGATGATATTATTGAGGAAGCGGGTATAAGCTGTTGTGATGTGAGATTGGTTAAGATTGATGTTGAGGGTGTTGAGAAGGATGTTTTGTTGGGTGCATGTAAGTTGCTAAGTATTGGTAGGCCTAATATTATTGTTGAAACTTTGGATTTTGGTGAGGTTTTTGGGATTTTGTCGTCTTATGGTTATAGGCCTGTTGATGTTGATATGTTTGGTCACAATTTTTTGTTTGTTAAGAGTTGAAATTTTTTTGTTTTGTTGAGTTGGTTTTATATATAATATTGCTATGGTAATGGAGGAAATGTATGCTTTAGGTTTTTTGATACTTTAGAATCTTGTCCGATTCTTCTTGCTATGATGTTGATTGGTGAGTCTATTTTTGCTTTTTCCATTGTCTCTATATTGTCGAGTGTTTCTAGTATTTCTCATTCAGTATCTTTAAGCATTTTTATGAATTGGAAGTATTAGTATAGTTGGAGGTAAGTTGTGTATTCCCCTAAATATTTTAGTTTGTTTACGTTTTTTCTATAATATCTCCATTGGTCTTTAATTATTGGAGGTTAGGGTTTTATTGTGCTGTCATATAAAATTATTAATGTTTCTGATTCTTCATAGTGTTTTGGTGAAGTTTTTTAATATTCTTTCTCTTGGGGCGGTGTTTAGTATGAGGAGGTAAGCCGTTAGGTTTTGTTATTTTCTATATTTTCTTGAATGTTCTTTGTGTCTTCTTCACCGTAATAGCCTATTAATGTCTATATGTTGAGTATTATATTAAAACTGTTTTTATTAAAGTATTTGTCTAAATTTTCTTATATCACAGTGTAAGAAGTTTGCTTTATCTTCGACATTGTATTCTTTGGCTTTCTTTTTTGCATTGTCTATGTACGTTTTATTAAACTCTATGCCTGTAACATTATATCCAATTTTTGCTAGATGGATTGATATTCTTCCATTACCACACATTGTTTCTAGAACATTCTTTGTTTGTGGAGAGTGTTTTTTATAAGTTGGTCTATTGCTTTTGTGTCTTGTGGTGCTCTTCTCCATAAAGAGTTCATAACTTTTAGGAATAGTTTTCCTTTTTTTATGAAAAAATCGTTTACCCAGTCTTTTTCCATTCTGTCTTTATATGGGATTAGTTGGTATATGATTGTTTTTGGGATGGACTGCACATTTTGGATGCTATGGTTTTTGGATGTTAAAGGGGGATTTGATTTTACTATTAGCTAATTAAACTATGTGATGGAATTTTGTTATTTGGTTACTTGTGTCGATGCTATTTTGCTATAATAATATTTATATATACAAATTGTATACATATTTTGTGTAAGATAGATGCGTACAGAAACTTTGAGCATTAGAATAAGGAAAGAGCTTAAGGAGAGGATGAATAGGTTGAAGAATGTTGATTGGAGGAGAGAGATAGAATGTTT
>JAMWCJ010000127.1 GCA_023818645.1 Candidatus Omnitrophota bacterium
GGTGGAGTTGGAATGGAAGCAGAAATTATCTTTTTGTTGATGGACATGCTGAATTTATAAAAGCAAAAGATATTTTACCTGGAAATGATAATTATCCAGATCCGAATTTAACCAAGGATGGAATTTTAGGGAAAGATATAGAATAGAAAAGTAAGGAGGGAAAATGGATTTAAAAGAAAAGGTTGAAAAGGCGATAGAAGATGTAAGAGGATTCTTACAAGCAGAAGGTGGAGATTGTGAGATAGTAGAAGCAAAAGATGGAATTGTGAAGGTAAAATTAGTTGGTAGTTGTAGAGGTTGCCCTTTTTCTCAAATAACATTAAAGATGAGGATAGAGGCAATTATAAAGGATAGGGTTCCGGAAGTAAAAGAAGTTGTTGAGGTTGAAGAATGATAGATGAAAAACTTGAAAAATTAAAAGATTATCTTAAAAAACTTAAAAGAGTTGTAATTGCATATTCTGGTGGAGTTGATAGTTCTTTTTTATTGAAAGTTGCAGTTGATACACTTGGAAAAGAAAATGTAATAGCGGTTAATGCTATTTCTCCTACATATACAGAAGAAGAAAGAAAATTTGCTGAAAAATTTTGTAAAGATTTTGGGATTAACTTAATTCAAATAAAAACAAATGAATTTAAGAATAAAAATTTTATTAATAATCCACCAGATAGATGTTTCTGGTGTAAAAAAGAACTTTTTGGGAAGATTGAAGAAATAAGAAAGAAATATAATTTTAACTTTATAGTTGATGGAACGAATAAGGATGACCAGAACGACTATAGACCTGGAGAAAAAGCAAAAGAAATTTATAATGTAATTTCTCCTTTAAAAGAATGTTGTATAAGAAAAAATGAGATAAGAGAAATGTCAAAAAGATTAAATTTACCAACATGGAATAAATCTCAGATGGCTTGTCTTGCTTCAAGAATACCATATGGAGAAAAGATAACAGGTGAAAAATTAAAAAGAATTAAAAAGGCAGAAAAATTTTTATCAGGATTGGGATTTAAGATAGTAAGGGTTAGGGATTATAATCAACTTGCAAGGATAGAGGTTGGAAAAGATGAAATTGAAAAAATAATAAAATTTAGAGAGAGAATTGTAAAAAATTTAAAAAAACTTGGCTATAAATATATAACTGTTGACCTTGAAGGATATAGAACAGGAAGTATGAATGAAATTTTAGGGGAATAAAATTCTTTTAATTTCACTTGACAAAAATTTTTTTAAAGGTATAATTATTCTAAAATTGTAATTATTATAATTTTAAAAAATATGAAAAATGAAAAAATTATAAATCTGTTAAAAATGAAAGGTGTAAAACCATCTATTCAGAGAGTTGAAATACTTAATTATTTAATTGAAAACAAAAGTCATCCTTCAGTTGATGAAATTTACTCTTTTTTAATTTCTAAAATTCCAACCTTATCAAAAGCAACAATATATAATACTTTAAAAATTCTATGCGAAAAAAAAGTTATTTCTGAAATTTTAATAGAAGAAGATGAGGTAAGATATGACTTTATTGAAAAACAACATATGCACTTTAGATGTAAAAAATGTAAGAAAATCTATGATATTTACAAAAAGTGTGATGTTGTAAATTATAAAGATATTGATGGACATAAGATAGAAGAACATCATATATATTTATTAGGAGTATGTAAAAATTGCAGGAAAGTTGAAAATGATTAAAAATTTAATTTTTGAATTTTGGCGACTTTTAAATGAAATGAGTCCTTATTTACTATTTGGTTTTTTGATATCTGGAATTTTAAAAGTTGCTATTCCAAAAGAAAAGATTTACTATCATTTATCATCTACATCTTTTTCTTCTATTTTAAAATCAGCAATTATAGGAATTCCTTTACCTTTATGTTCCTGTGGAGTAATACCAGTTGCAAGTCATCTTGATAAGGAAGGAGCAAGTAAAGGAGCAACAGTTTCTTTTTTAATATCTACTCCAACAACAGGCATTGATTCAATTTTTGCTACATATTCACTTTTAGGTCCAATTTTTGCTTTAATAAGACCTATTTCTGCATTTTTTTCTGGTATTTTTGCTGGCACAATTACAAATATTTTTGAAAAAAATAAAGAAATAAAACATAAAAAAATAACCTGTGCTAATTGCAACGATGAAACCAAAAAATATACATTTCTTAAAAAGATTAAAATAACAATCAATTATGGATTTTTTGAACTTATTCAAGATACTGGGAAATGGATTCTAATTGGTATTTTGATAGGAAGTTTAATATCTGTTTTTATTCCTGAAAGTATAATATCAAAATATCTTGGTAGTAAATTCAATTCTTATTTAATTATGCTTCTTATTGGTATACCTATGTATGTTTGTGCAACCGGTTCTATTCCAATTGCCTCTTCATTGATTTTAAAAGGTATGTCACCAGGCGCAGGATTTGTATTTTTATTTACAGGTCCTGCAACAAATTCTGCTACTTTAACATTTATTTTAGGGAAACTTGGTAAAAGAACCTTTACAATATATATCTTATCAATTATTTTATGGGCAATTATATTTGGATTACTTATTGATAAATTATTAGTTTCTTATGATTTTAAGTTAATTTCCCATTATCATCAAAAAAAGCTCTTCCCTTACTGGTTTAAAAATATAACTTCTTTAATATTATTATTTCTAATTTTAAAAACATTTAAATTTAGAGAAATTCAAGAAAATGTAAAAACATTTGAAATTTTAGATATGAAATGTGAAAACTGTGCAAGGACTATTGAAAATATTTTTAAAAAAGAAGATATCAATGTTTTTGTTAATTTTAGAAAGAAAAAAATATATGTTCCTGAAAATATAACTTATGAAAAGGTAAAAGATTTAGTTGAAAAAGCAGGTTACCATTTAAAAAAGGAGGAGGGAAAAAATGGATAAGTATGTATGCAAAGTATGTGGATATGTTTATGATCCAGAAAAAGGAGACCCTGAAAATGGTATAAATCCAGGTACTCCTTTTGAAAAATTGCCAGATGATTGGGTATGTCCTGTTTGTGGTGCAGGAAAAGATATGTTTGAAAAGGAGGTTTGAAATGATTTTGAAAGAGATTAAAAAAGATATATATGCTATAGTTACAAATGACTGGGATAGGCGACTTTTTGATGAGTTAATACCTTTGCCAGAAGGAACAAGTTATAATTCTTATTTTTTAAAGGATGAAAAAAATGTTCTTATAGATTCATCTGATCCAAGGACAAAAGAAAAATTATTTAAAGGGATAGAGGAACTTAAAATAGAAAAAATTGACTATATTATTTCTAACCATTCAGAACAAGACCATTCTGGTACAATACCTGATTTACTTGAAAAATTTAAGCAAGCAAAGGTTATTACAAGTGAAAAAGGTAAAGAATTTTTAAATAAATTACTTCTTATTCAAGAAGATAGAATAGTTAGTGTAAAAGACAGAGAAAAAATAAACATAGGAGAAAAAACACTTGAATTTATTTATGCTCCTTTTGTTCACTGGCCAGAAACAATATTAACTTATGAAATAAAAAACAAAATTTTATTTCCATGTGATTTATTTGGTTCTCATCTTGCAACAAGTAAAATATGGGCAAGTGAGAATGATTTTTTAAAAGGAGCAAAAAGATATTATGCTGAAATTATGATGCCTTTTAGAAAACATATTAAAAAATATCTTGAAAAAAATAAAAATTACGAAATTGAGATTATAGCACCAAGTCATGG
>JAMWCJ010000128.1 GCA_023818645.1 Candidatus Omnitrophota bacterium
GAATATGCAGATGAACATTTTCTTGATAAAAGGGAATTGATACAAAAAATAATTAACAATGTTAAAGGGATTGATCTTAATCCTCTTGCTGTTTTGGCATCAAAAGCAAATTATTTAATTGCTCTTTCAGATGTGCTAAGATATAGGCCTAGAGACGGAATTGAAATTCCGATTTATCTTGCTGACTCTATTTCTGTTGAGCGTGGTCAAAAATGGAAGACGTTAGATTCTGAAGGAGAACAAGAATTTAGGTTGTATACTACTGAAGGAGAATTCTGGATACCTAGTGAAGTGATTGAAAAGGGCATTTTAAAAGAAATTCTTCTTTACATTGATACGGGTGTGAAGTTAAACCAAAGTGAAAAGGAATTTCTCAGTTTTCTAGACAAAGCATTAAAAAAGCTAAACGTAACTTTGTCTAAAGTTTCTATTGGAAGATTAAAGCGATTGTACAAAAAGATATATGATTTGGAATACCGCTATCATAAAAACAAAATCTGGACCCAACTATTGAAAAACTCTTTTGCTCCACTCTTAATTGGCAAATTTGACTTTGTTGTAGGAAATCCTCCTTGGATAAATTGGGAAAATTTGCCTGAGTTTTATAGAAATTCTACTAAAGAGCTGTGGAATAAATATGGTTTGCTTGAAAAAACAAAAGGTATGGGTTTAGGAAAAGTAAAAAGAGATATAGCTATGCTATTTGTTGCAAGATGTTTTGATCAATATGTTAATAAAGGTGGGAAATTAGCATTCCTAATTCCTTTTACATCGTATAAGGTTCAAGCCGGTGCAGGATTTAGAAATTGGCTTGCAACCAAATGTCAAGTAGAAAAAATTCATGATTTAGTCACACTTTATCCTTTTGAAGGCGCTGTTAATAGAACTTCAATGATTATAATAAAAGAAGGTCAAACAAAGTTTCCTATTCCTTGTGTAATGTGGTCTAATCTGAGAAGTAAAGGGATTGATATGGAAGCTGAATTGGAGGAGGTAAAGAAAACAACAAAACAATTTGATATGATTTTAGCACCGATTAATAAAGGCAAACCTGAAGCCTCTTGGATGATAATTTCTAATAAAGCATATAAGGCTATACAGAAAGTGATGAAGCCTTCAGAATATAGGGCTTACGCAGGAGTTTTTACGGCATTGAATAGCGTATATTTTATTGACATAATTTCCAAACAAGCGAATGGAATTTTAATTAAAAACTTTGAAACTGTAGGAAAAAAAGGAGTGAAAGCAATAAAAACAATAATAGAACCGGATTTAGTTTATCCTTTAGTACGAGGTCATGATCATAAAACATGGTACATAAGACCTTCGGGATACATATTAATACCGACAAATAATGTTGGGGGGACATTTCCACATTCAGAATTAAAGATAAAATTTCCTAAAACATATCAATATTTTCTAAATTTTCTAAAAGATTTGGTAAATAGAGGAGCTGAGCCATACAAATCCAAGTTAGAGCCTTATAGAAAATATCCGATAAATAAAGCTGAAATAAAAGCACCGCCCTTTTATTGGTTATTTAATGTAGCTCCTGCACTTAAACCATACAAATTAATGTGGAAATACATTGCTGGTAAAATTTCTGGTAAGGGAGAGTTTTCTGTAGCAGTCATAGAACATGTAGAAGATAAATATCTCGGTAAAAAAATACCAGTTCCCAATGAAAAATTGATGCTAATTCAATTTGATGAAAAAGATGAGGCATATTATACTGCCTCTATTCTAAATTCTTCCATAGCTCGGCTAGTTGTAATGAGTTATACTGTTGAGACAGCAATTTCAACTCATATTCTTGAACATATCTATGTACCAAAATTCGATCCCCAAAACAAACTCCACATAAAACTTTCCGAACTTTCTAAAAAAGCTCATGAATTAGCCAAAAAATATTATGAGCAAAATGACTTGATTGCACAGGAAGAATTGAAAAAAGTTGAGGAAGAAATCGATAAAACTGTTGCTAAGCTTTATGGAATTAGTGATGATGAATTAGAAGAAATAAAGAAAACTTTGAGAATTCTAAAAGAAGGGGAAGCTGAAGGAGGAATTTAAAATGAAGAAAATTTTATTATTCATAATACTAATGAATTTCTTGATAATTCAGCAAGTTTATGCTGCAAATACTGCTCAAAATCAACAGCAATATGTTGATTGTAATTATAGCGAATATGAAATAAAAATTTCTAAACTAGAGCAAGACATTACAAACTTAACAAAACAATTAGAGCATTACAAGAACCTAAGCGAATATTATAAAAAACTTTATGAAAGCAAGGACGCAGGTTTAACAAATAAAGAAGTTATAGAAATTAACAAAAACTTAACTATTATTTATCAGAATATATCAAATTTGTTTCAAAAAATAGAGGAAATAGAGAATAGGTTTACGATATTTTCTTTAGAATTTGGTTTATCAATAGTAAGCTTAACAGCAGTAGGTGTTACAATAATAGAGATTATTATTAATTTTTTAAGAAAAAAGAAAAATTATGAAGAAAATAAAAATCAATAAAATTTTTTTATTAGGAATTTTTATTGGTATTATTATCACTTTAGTAATTTATATTCCATGGCTTTATGATATTTTTTATGGAGAAACAATTACAACTCAGGTATTGAAAAATACTACTTCCAATTTAACAACTCCTGATGAAATAGCACTATCTATTATGAAATGGGAGAGTGAATATTTTTACAACCCTTATTCTTTGTGGAATCCTAATTCCACTCTACAAAAATATGGAATTTATAAGATAAATGGAAGTTATAGATTGTTCGTTAGAAACGCTCCTGTTTCATGGATTATATCTTCAAGGTTAGCAAATTGCGAGGAATATGCAAAAGTCTTTGTCCATTTAATGAATAAAAAAGGTATAGAATCAAGATTAGTCTACACACCAGGGGAAGATCATGCTTGGGCAGAATATTATTCCAATGGTCATAAAATTGTTGTTGATCCTTCACAAAACAAAGTGATTCCAGATAAGAAAAAATTTGCAGAAGGTAAAAATTGGTCTTATATAGAATCTATTGATATCTTTAACACTTCAAAAATAAATGATGTATCAGATGAATATATAGAAAGAGGTATTCTAAATATTCGTGTGATGAGTGAAAATAAACCAATAGAAGGAATTGATGTAACTATAAAAAGTCCTTATCTTATGAAAATAAATCCTGAAAGGTATAAGAAACCTGAAATTGTTCTAAGCAATAGGACAGATAAAAATGGTGAAATATTTTTCAAATTAGGAGAGAAAGATTACATTATAGAAGTTAGAAAAAGGTATTTTATTTTTAACATTGTTTTTAGTAAAAATGCTACTGTAATTTCAAATACTGAGACTAATCTAAGTTTTGATTTGAATAAAGATAAATCAGAACTTAAAGTTTTTAATTAGTTTGATGTCCAAAATTAATTTTTGATTGTATCGATTGATAACTTGTTTAATGAATGTTACAATAAGACACGAGAAAAGTATATTTAGATTTGCTTCTGGCCTAGCAAAAATATTGTTTCCAGATAAAAGGATTGATAATAAAGACCTCAAAACTATAATGGATATTGCAGTGGAGTACAGACAGAAAATAGCTGACCTTTTGCATAGGATGGCTCCTGGTGAGTTTGAAAAGAAGAAAATAGAATATAGAATTA
>JAMWCJ010000129.1 GCA_023818645.1 Candidatus Omnitrophota bacterium
CAATTACAGCAATTACCATATTTGTTTTAAGAAAATTTTTCATTTTTTCTAGATAATCACTCCTAATTATCCCTATTTCAATTTCTTTTTTCCAAAAGTTCCAATCAGCTAAAATTTCCAAAATCTGTTCTTTTCTCATATACCTAATTTATTCGTCAAAATATTTAAATTTTGACTAATATAATAGTTTTAATTTTTAAAATTGTAAGAATAGAAGTAAAACTAATAGAAAAAAATTTTTACCAAAGATTTTCTTCCAAATTTCATTTTATTAACCATTTCCACAAAGGCAAACATTTTATTGCCTTATTTTTAATTTTCAATTCATCTTCATAATCCCAAGTAATTACAAGCAAATCCTTACATTTCAAAAGTTCAGAAGCTTTTATCAAAGCTTTAATTTCTCTTTTTTCAATCTCATCTCTGCTCGAAGCATAGGTTACTTGAATTAATTGTTTAACCTTTAAACCTTCTTTAATAACAAAATCTACTTCCCTTTGCTGATAATCCTTCCAGTAATAGATTTCCCAATCGTTAAACCAATAACTTTTTCTTCTTAAAAACTCTATTGCAACTAGGTTTTCCATTAGTTTGCCGAAATTTTCTGAAATTCTAAAGCTAATACTAGTGACTATACCGTTATCCATGCAAAATATTTTCTTAGGCGCAAGATATTGTTCCTTAAGTTTTGGTGAAAATCTTTCAAGAATAAAAAGCAAATAAGCGGTCTGCAAATAATCTGTATATTTTGAAATTGTATGAACACTTTTCACATTCAAAATGTTTTTAAGTCTATTGAAAGAAATTTCACTTGTCGCATTTGTTACAAAATATTTTGCAAGATCTTTCATAACTTTTGGGTATTTCACATTATACCTTTGAATCACATCTCTCTCCACAATATCACTAAAATTCTCCGCAAGAAAAATTTTGCCAACCTTATAGGTTAGTGGAAATCCACCTTTTTCTATGTATTCTCTAAGAAATTCTTTTATTTTTGCAATATCTTTAGTCAAATAAACATTCGGTTTAAATTCCTTGAATTTCAAAAACTCTCTAAAACTGAACGGAAAAAGGGTGAAATCTGTGTGTCTACCAGTTAAAAAACTTGCTAACTCTTTACTCAATAGTCTTGCATTACTTCCTGTAATTACAATCTTTTTGTTTGGTAAGAGTCTTGTAACAAATCTTTCCCATCCTTCTACGTTTTGTATTTCATCAAAAATTATCGTATCAATTTCTCCCTTTAGGCCGTAAAGTGCTTCAAGAACTTTGTTTAATTCCTTTTCATCCATTTTAAGCCTTTCGTCCTCAAAATTCACATAACCTTTGTTCCTGCCCCTAAGCATAAAAGCCAAAATAGACTTTCCACACCTTCTAATTCCTGTAATTATCAGAGCAACATCAGTTGTAACTAGCTTTTCAATTTCATTTTGCACTTCTCGCTCTATAATTTTTTCAGTTTTGAATTTATTTTTCAAATCTTCTTCTCTTTCAACTATTGCAGTTTTAATTTCTTCTACATTCACCATATTTTTATTTATATTGCAAAGATTTTATAAAACTTTGCATTTTTATTAAAAAAATTTAATAGAACTTATTCCCATAATGGTCCTTAAAACTCTGTCTTTGATAAAGGATATCCAAATTTTAACTATTTTATTTTTTTTCTGTATTTTTCACTCTTTTTTGGTTTGTTATAGTCACAATTAGAAAAGGATAATTACTAACATAACTCAATTTTATCCCAACAATAGCTTCTATAAAGGCCAAAAAAATTCTATTACTCATTTTCTCGCGAATAGTATTAAAAAAGATAACAAAAAGAAAGCATTTCCTAAAGATTATGTTTCTACTACTTTAACTGTTAGTCAACTCAAGTTTTACTCTAACAGCCATCTCCATAAAGGCTTAAAAACTATCTTTTTATTCTTTATTTTAACTTCATCTTCATAATCCCAAGTAATTACAAGCAAATCCTTACATTTCAATTGTTCAGAGGCTTTTAATAATGCTTTTATTTCTCTTTTTTCAATCTCATCTTTTCCAGAAGCATAAGTCACTTGAATTAATTGCTTTATGTTTAAACCTTCTTTAATTACAAAATCTACTTCCCTTTGCTGATAATCCTTCCAGTAATAGATTTCCCAATCGTTAAACCAATAACTTTTTCTCCTCAGTAATTCTACAGTAACTAAATTCTCAATTATCCTACCAATATCTTGAGATAATTTAAATCCTATTGTATTAACTATTCCTATGTCAGTACAATAAACTTTCTTTGGTGCAATGAATTGCTCCTTCAACTTTGGTGAGAACCTGTTAATAATTTTTATAAGATATGCTTCTTCCATTCCATTTATCCAATCTTTTATGGTGTGTAAATCTTTTATCTCAAAAATATTTTTCAACTTAGAAAGCGTTAGCTCAGATCCAGAATTTGATATAAGATATTTTGCAGACTCCTTAAATATGGATTTTTTCTTTATCTTCATCCTTTTTATTATATCTTTTTCAACTATGTCAGAGAATATCCTTACAAGAATTTCTTTGCCGAACAAATAAGCTTCTGGAAGACCACCTACCTTTAAATGATCGTTAAGATTCTTTTTTACCACTGCTATTTTTTTGGTTGAATAAAAATCTTCTTTGCTAAGAATAACATCATTATAATGTAAAAATTCTCTAAAACTAAATGGAAACAGTATAAAATCGATATACCTACCCGTTAATCTGCTTGCGAGCTCTCCAGAAAGTAATCTTGAATTACTACCCGTTATTATAACCTTTTTTGTTCTTCTTAACCTATTAGCAAACAGTTCCCAACCCTCTATGTTATGTGGTTCATCTAAAATTATGTGCTCTATTTCTCCATATAGTTCATAAAAACTTTGTAGAAGCTTGTCAAAATCTTTGGTTGTAAATTCAGCTAATCTTTCATCATCAAAATTTATGTAACCATATTTCATTCCTTCAAAAATTTGTAAGGAAAAAATAGATTTTCCGCATCTTCTAATCCCCAAAATTACCAACATATTCGGTGCTAAAAGGTATTTTCTTAACTTATTTTTGTTAGTTTCCCTTTCAATTATTTTTGTTTTTTCAAATTTTTCCTTTATTTCTTCTTTTTGAGCAATTATAACTCTTTTAATTTCTTCAAGTTCCATAATACTATATTCACAAACATTTTAAAAAAGTTTGTTGTTAAATAGAATAATTTCTCCAGCTTTATCCTAACAGCCATCTCCATAAAGGCTTAAAAACTATCTTTTTATTCTTTATTTTAACTTCATCTTCATAATCCCAAGTTATTATCAACAAATCCTTGCATCTTAACAATTCAGAAGCTTTTATCAAAGCTTTAATTTCTCTTTTCTCTATCTCATCCTTGCCACTAGCAAAGGTTACTTGAATTAATTGTTTAACCTTTAAACCTTCTTTAATAACAAAATCTACTTCCCTTTGCTGATAATCCTTCCAGTAATAAATCTCTAGTAGGGAAGAAGAGAATTTTCTAATGAGTTCTCTTGCGACAAGATTTTCCATTAACCTACCCATATTTTTCCCAAACTTCAAGGACAAAAAAGTTATGAAGGAGTTATCGATAAAATATACCTTTCTTGGAGATTTCAACAAAACCTTTACTTTTGGGTGAA
>JAMWCJ010000001.1 GCA_023818645.1 Candidatus Omnitrophota bacterium
GTTCTATAATTTTTTCTTTTATCTCATCCATTTTGTTTAATTTGTTTTATATATTTTAAACTTTTAAAAAGATATTTTTCAACTTTTTATTTTTTGATTTTTTCATAAATTGCTCTTTTCATTATATCAACTGGTGCCTTTTTACCTGTCCAGATTTCAAAAGATATTGCTCCTTGATAGACAAGCATAGAAATACCATCAAGATTTGGAATTTTTAATTCCTCAGCAGATTTTAATAATTCAGTTTTTCTGTTATATACAATATCATAAACAAACTTAACTTTTTCAATATTTATTTTTTCTATCAAAAGCGGATCATTCTCTTTCATTCCAACAGATGTCGTATTTATTAAAATGTCTATATTCTGCCATATTTTTTTATCATTTCTTCTTTCAAATTCAATTATTTCAATATTTTTAAATTTCAATTTTTCTGTCAGATGTTTTTTAAGTTTTATTGCATTTTCTAATGTTCTGTTCGTTATAAAAATTGAATTTACCTTTTCATTTATTAAAGCACCACAAATTGCATAAGAACTGCCTCCTGCACCAAGTATAAAGATATTTTTCCCTTTTGGATTGAAATTTCCGTCTTGTTTAAGTGACCTTATAAAGCCATCTCCATCTGTAGTATAACCTTTAAGTTTTCCTTTTATATTATGAATAGTATTAACAACATCAAGTATTTCTGATACTCCATCAATTTCATCTAAATACTTAATAACTTGTCTTTTATGAGGAATTGTTACATTTACTCCTACCCAATTAAAAATTTTTATTGAATTAATAGCAGTTTTTAAATCTTCTGGTTTTACTTCAAGTGGAATATAGACATAATCAAGTCCAAGATGTTCAAAGGCAGAATTTTGAAATATTGGAGATAAAGAATGACTAACAGGATAACCAAAAACACCAGTAATTTTTGTAGTTCCTTTTATTTCCATCTTTTTAATTCTAACATTTTTTTTGTGAATTTTAAAATTTTGTTGACAATTTTTAAAAAATCTGTAATACTAAATTAAGAAGTTAAGAAGTTAAAAAATGAGAAAAATAGCAGTTATTAATCAAAAAGGTGGTTCAGGAAAAACAACGACAGTTGTTAATGTTGGATATTACCTTGCAGAGATAGGTAAAACCGTTTTACTTATAGACCTTGACCCACAATCTCATACTACAATTCATCTTGGTTTTGAACCACCAGAGATAAAAAAGTCGCTTTATGATTTACTTGTAAATCAAACACCACTTTCAGATATTTTAAAGTCAACTCCTTATAAAAATTTACATTTAATTCCCTCTAAAATTGATCTTGCCAGTGCTGAAATTGAACTTGTTAATGAAGTTGGAAGAGAAATAATTTTAAGAGAGATCCTTAAAAAAAATAATGTAAAATATGATTATGTGATTATGGATTGTCCTCCTTCACTTGGATTGCTTACTTTAAACGCTTTAACAACAGCAAGAGAAGTTTTTATACCAATTCAGGCAGAATTTTTTGCACTTGAAGGACTTACTAAACTTTTTCAGACAATAAAGATAGTAAAAGAAAGAATTAATCCTGCTCTTGAAATAACAGGAATAATAATAACTATGTATGATAAAAGAAAAAATATATGTAAGGATGTTGAAAAAAAGGTTGAAGAATACTTTAAGGGAAAAGTTTTTAAAACAAGGATAAGAGAAAATGTTCGTCTTGCAGAAGCACCAAGTTATGGAAAACCAATAGGTGAGTTTGACAAAAATTCTTATGGTGCTGAAGATTACAAGAAATTGACAAAAGAGATTATAAAACAGGAGAAAAATATATGAAAAAAAGTGGTCTTGGGAAGGACCCTTTAAGTTGGATAAGTTCAACCATAAAAGAAGAAGAGGAAGGAAAGATAAAGGAAATACAAGAAGACAAAGAAAAGGTAGAAATTAAAGGAATCCCAAAATTTAAAACATTTGAAATTCGGCTTACAACATTATTACGGGAAGACCAACTTGAATTTTTGGAAAAACTTATAAGAGATATACATAAAAATAGAAGTCCTCAATTCAGAAAGGAAAGGATAACTAAAAATACTTTGATAAGGGTCTTTATAGATGCTTTCCAAAATGTAAATTTCAATATTAAAGATATACCTGATGAAAAAGAGTTGTTAAAAAGGGTTCTTGAAAAAGTTGTTAGGGATTAAATTCAATTAGTTTCCCTTTTTCTGCTGATTCACCAGTTTTATCAATTATTCCTATAACATTTCTTGCTTTATAAATATCAATTTCAAGTTCTTCTTCAAAAATTAAATGGTCTGCTATATTATTGTAATATCTAAAATATTCTGTTTTCATCGGAGGTATAATCTTTTCTGTAATCCCATTTTCATATTTGTAAACTTTTATTATATCGGTTTGAACAATCCCACCTTTTTCACCAAGAATTCTCCATCTTGGCTTTGGAATTGAAGCAATTGAAGATGACTGAATATCTGCCACTTCTCCATTTTCAAAAGTTATAATTGACTTCACTTCGTCTTCGTTTGAAAAGTTAAACCATCTTTTCTTCTGAACGATCCCATAAACATTTTTTATTTTTGAAGGGACAAGGAGTAAAAGCCAATAAAGGAAATGTGCTCCCCAGTCATAAAAAATCCCTCCTGAAATTTCTTTTTCACTTCTCCACCATTCTCTTGGCATTCCATATCCACCCATAAATATTTCAACATTGAAAATCCTTCCTATTTCTCCTGAATTAACTACCTTTTCAATAGCAAGAAAATCGCCGTCCCATCTTCTGTTATGGAAAACAGAAAGCATAAGGTCTCTTTTAATTGCTGTTTCAATCATTTGATCTGCTTCTTTTAGGGTTATACACATTGGTTTTTCTACAACTACATTTTTGTCAGCATTTAAACAAGAAACTGCAAGGTCTTTATGTGTATTATGGGGAGTAACAATAATAGCAAGTTCTATTTCTTTATCATTTAGAAATTCTTTTAAATCTGTATAGGTTTTACTTTCAGGAAAGTCCTTTTTTGCTTGCTCTGCTCTTTCTTTATTTAAATCAAAGAAAGCAACTACTTTCATTCCATAAGTTGAATTTATTAAATCAGCATGATATTTCCCCATATTAAAAGCAGGCCCATATCCAATAATTCCACATTTTATTTCTCTTTCCTGTTTTTCATCTCTTGCTGTCCAGATAATCGCTCTTTTGATAGTTTTTATAATATCTTTGTTTTCAAGAACATTTAAACTGTGACCGGGTGCAAAATAGAAAATTCTTCCATTACCATAATTTTTTATGTATCCAAGAGGAAGTAATTTCCCCTGCCAGTAACTATTAAATAAAATTTCTACATCTTGAGAAAGATTTAAAAAATAAAATTCATCTTCAATTATTGTTGAGGGGATTCTTCTATTTATATAATGTGAAGAACTTGATTTTAATTCAAATGGAAAAATAGGACTATGGCCTGTAAATTCGCAACCAAGCATCTCTTTAAATTTTTTATTTTTTTTAAAATATGCACCTGTTGAATGTATTCCAACTAAACCACCACCATTTTTTACATATTTAATTATATTTTCTTCTTCTTTCTCATCAAAATCGGTATTGTCAGCATAAATTAAGATACTATCGTAATTAAAAATAATATCTTTAGCAAAAATTTCCTTACTCCTTTCAACTAATATCTCATAATTTTTAAGGTGATTTTTAATTATTTCGGCAAGTTGATTTGAAGGATGATATGGTTTTTCTCCAACAAAAACTAAAACTTTCTTTTTATCTGACATTTATCCTCCTTCCTTTTTAAAAACTTTTTTTACTTCTTTGCAAATGATGGGTCTGTTATTCTTTCTTCTTTAACAACTTTTTTAGGTTTTGATGATTTCTTAAGTTCTTCCATAAGTTGGTCATACTCTTTTCTATCAACAGGGATTTCAACAGATTTATCTTTTTTGCCTGAAAGGATACAAGCATTTATAAATTCTACACTATTTAATCCTTCTTCTCCATTTACAATAAGTTTTTCTCCATAAAGGACTGCTCTTGCAAAATTTCTTATTATTGCTGAATGTCCTCTTTGGATGTTTGAAGTTATTTCAATTTTTTCTTCTGTATATTTTAAAGAACCCCACATACTTTCTACTTTTTCAATAGATTCTTTCAAAGGATATTCAAAAGAATAAAAAGTAAGGGTATCTCCTCTGATTACAAGTTTTCCTTTGTTTCCTGTGAATTCCATATGTAAAGGCCCAACAGGTTCACAGGTTGATGTATAGTAATAACCCCATGAACCATTTTCATATTCTAAAAAAGCACTTACTTCATCTTCTACTTCTATGTCATGCATTTTTGTTCTCGTTTTTGCATAGATCTTTTTAGGTAGCCCACCAATACAAGTAAATAGGTCAATTGTATGGGGTGCCTGATTAATTAAAACACCACCACCTTCTCCTTTCCAAGTTGCTCTCCATCCGCCACTATTATAATATGCTTGAGTTCTATACCAAGGATCAATACAAACTGTTTTGTGTATTTCGCCCAGTGCACCACTTTTTGCTATTTCAATTGCCTTCATAAATATTGGTTCTGTTCTTCTTTGAAACATAATTGTAAATATCTTTCCTGATTTTTTTGCTGCCTCTATCATTTTATCTGCATCTGATACTTTAACTGCAATTGGCTTTTCACTTAAAACATGTAATCCATTTTCAAAAGCAAATACTGCTATTTCAGGATGGAACCAGTGGGGAGTTGCAATAATTACTCCTTCTGCTAATCCACTTTTTATTGCTTCTTTATAATCAGTAAAATATTTAACACCAAGTTCTTCCCCTTTCTTTTTGGCAACATTTTCATCTATATCACTGACAAAAACTAATTCTGTTTCTTCTAAATTTTTTACACTATTACAATGTGCAGATCCCATTCCTCCAACTCCTATAACTCCTATTTTTAATTTTTTCATTTTAATCCCTCCTTTTTAGAATTTCTGTGCTAACTTTAGTTTTGTTTCTGTCTCTCCACCATTTATTAGATAAAGCAAAGGTAATGGTCTATCAACATTTTCAATGAATTTTGGTCTATCTTTCCATGGAGTAACAGATAGAACATTTGCCAAATCCATCCAATATTCAAGTCGTGCAACAGATAAGTTCCAAACCATATGAAAATGGTTTGCTGGTGCATATTGTTTATACTCTAACATACTTGCATACTTAGGAACTACAAATGTGTGAGGCCAAGTATATGTTGATGTTCTGCAAACTGCTTCCTGTAATTTTTCTGGCAATTCTACTGTTTCACATTCATCCCATATAAGAGAAAATATGTTATTTAAATAACTGTAAGCAAGTCGTCCAGCAATACCTTTAATTCCTCCAGGGGTGACAAAAGTAACAGAATTACCAAGTCCTGGGAAATAGAATTCATCAGCAAGGGGGAATTTAATCCTTTTCATTATCTTTTCTGGTTCTTCTCCAGGATATCCTGCCCAGTCAAAAGAAGCACTTCCAGAATTATCTCCATCTACAAAACCTTTAACTGACCATATTTCATCTCCTTTAATTTTAACACCAATTTTTTCTGCAAGTTCCTTTATCTCCCATCCTTCCCATACTTTTCTGAAATCCATAAATAAAGGCGGAGCACCTCCTGAAAGATAAGTAAAGAAAAGCATGGTTAGAAGTCCCTGAACATCTGCTTCTGTTGCATATGGAATTGGTGGTTTTTTCCCATTATGGTCAAATGTAGAATTGAAAATTGATTCCATAATGTCTGCAACAGGTAAAGGAATCCCCCTTTTGTCTGAACCCCACTCAAGTTGACTCATAAAACCACCACCAACAGCATTTAAATCTTTCATAATATCCCTTACTATAAGATACATTGCAAGTGATTGATTCAATCTTTCGCTATCCTCTTCATTGCGAAGTTCAATACCTCCTGAATTTTTTTCAAGCCAGTTCCTTAATTCTTTAAGTTCATTTTTATTATATGCTTTTTTGTTAACCATATCTGCAAGTAATTTCATATCAAGTCGTGTAATCTCTATTCCAAATATTTTTCTTGTTGGAATTATATGTGCAAGAGCGGTTTCCATACCCATAGAATCGTGACCAAAAATAACTACCCTTCTTCCTTTAAGTCCTATATATGTAATTGCTGCATAACACCAATCAACAAGTTGTTTCGCTGTGTTGTCACTCATAACTGGTTTTAAACCTGTATCTGGCCAATTACCAACAATTATGTGGATTAATTTACCATATTGAGAAATCGCGCCACTACAAGCATGGGTATAAACAACACCAGGTTTTGGACCACTATTTCCACAAGTTAGATTAATAGGGGTATCTGAAGGGAATTGTTGTAAAAATGATATAAGGGTTAATTGCGGAAAAGCCCATGTATCAGGAACTCCAACCAGTATATTTACCTTTTCACTTTCAAACTGCCTTGCTACTATATCTGCCTGTTTTTCTCCATCAATTAAAATATCACTATAAACTACTTTACAAGGAGAACCATCTGGTAATTTAACATTTTGAGCGATAATATTTGCTGACATTTCAATTATATTTTTTACTCTTTGACGAGATTGTTCATCAATCCTTGGGTCACAGGGAGCAAATACTCCAATTACTACATCTTTTATTTGAGAAGAAATGTCTTTATTCACTTTTATTGCTCTTTTCATTTTTTTCCCCTCTTTTATAACTTTCTTCTATTTGTTTTTTACTTAAAAGAATTCTCCCCTGTTCGTCTTTACCTATTACTTTTACTTTAACTGTGGAACCAACTTTAACTATATCTTCAACTCTTTTTATCCTATATGGAGCAAGTTCAGAGATATGAATAAGTCCTTCCTGCGAAGGGAGAAATCTAACAACTGCTCCAAACGGAAATATTTTCGTAACAACTCCTTCATAAACCTGACCTATTTCAGGTTCCTCAGCAATTTTATTAATTTCACTTGCTGCTTTTTTACACGCTTCCATATCATTTGAATATATTCTTATTTCTCCTTCTTCTAATATATCTATTTTAACACCTGTTTCATCTATAATTTTTTTAATTGTCTTTCCACCAGAACCAATTATAAGACCAACTTTTTCAGGATTGATTTTTATTGTTAAAATCTTTGGAGCATAAGGAGAAAGAGAACTTTTTGGAGATGAGATAGTATTATACATTTTTTCAAGTATTTCTTTTCTTGCCTCTTTTGATTGATAAATTGCTTTCTCTAAAATTTCTAAAGTAAGGTCTGTTGTTTTAACATCCATCTGAAAACCAGTTATTCCATTAAGAGTCCCTGCTATTTTTAAATCCATATCTCCATAATGGTCTTCTTCTCCCTGAATGTCTGTAAGTATAATATATTGATTTCCCTCTTTAATTAATCCAATAGATATACCTCCAACATGCTTTTCAATAGGGACACCAGCATCCATAAGAGATAAACTACTTGCACAAACAGTCGCCATTGAAGAAGAACCGTTTGATTCAAGTATATTCGCTACTATTCTTATTGTATAAGGGAATTTTTTTTCAGATGGAATTATTGGCAAAAGAGACCTCTCCACTAAATTACCATGTCCTATTTCTCTACGAGAAGGTGCTTTTAATTGAGAAACTTCACCAACACAAAATGGAGGAAAGTTGTAATGAACCATAAATCTTTTTGTTGTTTCTTCATAGATACCATCAATTATTTGTTGATCCATACCTGTGCCAAGAGTAACTGATGCAAGACACTGTGTTTGACCTCTTGTAAATAAAGCAGAACCATGGTTTCTTGGAAGAAGTCCAACTTTACATTCAATCGGTCTTATTTCTTTCAGGTCTCTTCCATCAATTCTTTTTTTAGAATTTAGGATTAATTCTCTGACTTCTTTTTCAAAAGCATATTCATATATCTTTTCAATTTCTTTTTTCTTTTCTTCTTCAAATAAAACAAGAAATGTTTCTTTAATTTGTGTATAAAATTCTTTCCTTTTTTGTTTTTCTGGATAACTATATGCATTCGGAATGTTTTTTCTAATATATTCGGTAACTTTTTCAAATATTTCCTTTTCAATATTGGTTTCTACTCTTTCTTTTTCAGGATTTGTTATTTCTTTCAGAATATTAATCATTTTTTTAATCTCATTCCATCCTAATTCTATTGCTGATAAAAAGTCATTTTCTGATATTTCATTAGCCATCCCCTCAAGCATCACAATAGAATTTTCTGTTGCTGAGATTACTAAATTCAAATCGCTTTCTCTAAAATCTGAAACAGGTGGATTTATTAAAAAATCCTTATCTTTTTTAACAACTCTTACACAACCCACTGGAATAGAAAAAGGGATTGAGGATGAAAGTAAAGAAGTAGATGCACCAAGGACTGAGAGTATATCAGATTCATTTTCCTGGTCTGCTGAAAGAACAAGAGAAATAACCTGTATTTCTTTATAAAAGTGGTCTGGAAAAATAGGTCTTATTGATCTATCAATTAATCTACTTATAAGGATTTCCCTTTCAGATGGTTTACCCTCTCTCTTAAAAAATCCACCAGGAATTTTTCCAGCAGCAGATGTTTGTTCTCTATAATCACAAATTAATGGGAAAAACTCAGTATCTGTTTTTTCTTCACCTTGAACACAGGTTGTAAGAACAATTGTATCTCCACATCTAACAAGAGATGAACCACTACTTTGTTTTGCAATTGCATTTATTTCTATTTCTATATTTTTTTCTCCAGAGGAGAGAACAATTTTTTTCATTTCTACTTTCTTAAGTTTAACTCGTTTATTACTTTAAAGTATCTTTCAGGATCTATTTGCTGAAGGTATCTTAATAACTTTCTCCTCTTACCTATCAATTTTAAAAATCCTCTTCTTGAATTAAAATCTTTTTTATGTTTTTTAAAATGTTCATTCAATGCTTCTATTCTCTTTGTAAGAATAGCAATTTGAACTTCTGGAGAACCAGTATCTTTTTCATGTCTACCAAATTTTTTCATTATTTCTTTTTTAATTTCACTTTCAAGCATTTTTCTCTCCTTCTTTTTAAGTTTGACAAAAATTATATTATAAAAAAAAATCTTTGTCAATTTTGAAAATTAATGGTAAATTTATTATAAAAATTCAATTAAAAGGTGAATAAAATGGGAATTTTTACAAAGTTAAGGGGAATGAGAGATATTTTACCAGAAGAAATTGATATCTGGAAAAAGGTAGAACAGACATTTATTGAGATAAGTGAGTTGTTTGACTTTAGAGAAATAAGAGTTCCTATCTTAGAAAGTAAATACTTATTTGAAAAAGGAATTGGTAGAGATACAGATATAGTTACGAAAGAGATGTATGAATTTAAAGATAAAAAAGGTAGAGATGTCGTTTTAAGACCTGAAGGAACTGCTTCAGTTGTTCGTGCATATATTGAAAATAAAATTTATGAGAAAAGAAAAATTGCGAGATTTTATTATCTTGGTCCAATGTTTAGATATGATAGACCTCAGAAGGGAAGATATAGACAGTTTTATCAGTTTGGAATAGAGTGTTTTGGGGGTAAAAGTTTTTATTTTGACGGAGAAGCAATTCAAATTTTGAATATTACTCTTGAAAAACTCAGTATTGGAAATTTTGTTTTTTTAGTAAATTCTCTTGGTTGTAAGAATTGTAAATTTAAGTATACAGAATATATAAAAGGATATCTTAAAAAAATTGTTGATAAACTTTGTAACGATTGTAAACTAAGGGTTAAAGTTAATCCATTAAGAGTTTTTGATTGTAAAAATTATTCCTGCCATCAATCAATTGAAAATATACCTTCAATTTTTGATTTTTTGTGTGACGAATGTAAAGAACATTTTGATTTATTAGCAAATTTTTTGAAGAAAAATAATATAAATTTCAAGATAGAACATAAACTTGTAAGAGGGCTTGATTATTATACCAAAACAGTTTTTGAGGTGTTTTGTAAAAATCAAGATATCGCAATTGCAGGCGGTGGAAGATATGATTATCTTGTTAAAGAAATGGGTGGTCCTGATATACCTGCTGTTGGATTTGCAGTAGGTCTTGATAGAGTAGTCGCTTTACTAAATCAAGAAAAAAGACAGAAAGATGAAAGTATTTATTTTATTTTACTTGGAGAACAAGCAAAAATAAAAGGATTTGATATAATGAGAGAACTTATAGAAAATAAAATAAAAGTTGAAGCGGATTATGAAGAAAGATCAATAAGTGAACATTTAAGAATTGCAAACAAATATGGTAAAAAATTGTGTTTAATTTTAGGGGAAAATGAAATAAAAAAAGGAGTTGTTGTTATTAAAAATATGGAGACAGGTATTCAAGAAGAAATAAAAGAAAAGGAAATTGTAAAAAAATTAAGAGAGAGGTTGAAATGATCAGAACACATACCTGTAATGAATTATCAAGAAAAAATATTGGTGAAAAAGTAAAATTGTGTGGTTGGGTTCATTCAATCAGAGACCATGGAAATTTAAAGTTTATTGATTTAAGAGATAGATATGGAATTACACAAATTGTTTGTTCTCCTGAAGAAGTGTCAGAACAAATTTGGAACAAATTGAAAGAACTTAAAAATGAGTTTGTTATTTCTGTTGAAGGTTTTGTTGTTGGAAGGCCAGAAGAAACTATAAATAAAAAGATTGATACAGGTGAAATTGAAGTTAAACTTATAGATTTTGTAGTTTTAAATGAAAGCAAAAATTTACCTTTTGAAATTGAGGAAAAAGAAAAAATAAATGAGACCTTACGACTTAAATATAGATATATTGATATGAGAAAATCAGGTTTACAGAAAAATTTAATAAAAAGGTCTGATTTTTTGTTCTATGTAAGAGAATTTTTAAAGAAGGAGAACTTTGTGGAGATTGAAACACCTATTTTAACAAAAAGTACTCCAGAAGGTGCAAGGGATTTTATTGTTCCTTCAAGATTAAATCCTGGAAAGTTTTATGCATTACCACAATCACCACAACTTTTTAAACAGATTTTAATGATAGGTGGCTTTGACAGGTATTATCAGATAGCAAAATGTTTCAGAGACGAGGATTTAAGGGCTGATAGACAGCCTGAGTTTACACAGATTGATATTGAAATGTCTTTTATTGAAGAAGAAGATATTATTTCAATGGTTGAAAATCTTTTGAAATATGCAATTGAAAAAACCTTTGAAATCAAAGTTGAAATCCCTTTTAAAAAAATATCTTACAATAATGCAATTGAAAAGTATGGAACAGATACGCCAGATATGAGATTAAATATAGAATTTGTTGACTTAACAAAAGTTTTTGAAAAAAGTGAAATTAGAATTTTCACGGAAATTATTGAAAAGAAAGGTGTAATTAAGGGATTTTTTATAAAAGATGGAGAGAAAATTTCTTTAAAAAATATTGAGGAATATAATGAATTTGTCAAAAATTCGGGTGGTAATGGAATTGGATGGATAAGATTTAAGGGAGAAGAGATTCAGAGTCCATTAAAAAAATTTCTTTTAGAAGATATAGTAAGTGAAATTAAAAATTTATCACCTTATAAAACATCCAGTGAAGTTTTGTTATTTTTAGGTGGAGAAAAAAAGTGGGTGAATGAAACTCTTAAAAATTTAATTGATAAAATTAAAGAAAAATTGATTGAGCAGAAAGAGCAATTTTCTTTTGTTTGGATTGTTGATTTCCCACTTTTTGAATATAATCTTGAAGAAAAAAGAATTCAATCTGTTCATCATCCTTTTACATCTCCTAAAATAGACGATATTAAAATTCTTGAGATAGAACCTTTAAAAGTAAAATCAAGAGCATACGATATTGTTCTGAATGGTATAGAAATTGGTGGAGGAAGTATAAGAATAAACAAAAGAGAAATTCAAGAAAAGATTTTTAAGATTATTGGACTTGAAGAAAAAATTTATTTAGAGAGATTTGGGTTTTTACTTGAAGCGCTTGAATATGGTGCCCCTCCTCATGGAGGAATTGCTATTGGACTTGATAGATTATTAATGATTTTGCTTGGAGAAGAAAGTATCAGGGAAACAATTGCTTTCCCGAAAACACAGAAAGGGGTATGTCTTTTAACCGACGCTCCTGGTGATGTAGAATATAATTTACTAAAAGAAAATAAAATTAGAATTGACATTTCTGAAAAATAATGATAATCTTTTTATAAAAAATTTGGAGGGAAAAATGAAAAAAGATTTGTTACTTTTGATCGTTTTTTTACTTTTAAGTGGCTGTGCTATGTATCAAACCAAAAAAGAGATAGAGCCAAAGAAATCTTTTGAAGAAATGGTTGATATTAAATTAAAACAAGCATTAGCAATAGCAGAAACATCGCTTGAAATTAGCAAAAATGCTGAAAAACTATCAATAGAGGCATTAAATACAAGTAATCAGGCAAAGGCAAATTCTGAAGTTGCAATAAAAAAGGTAGATGAAGCAATAGCAGCAACAAATCAAGTGAAAAAATTTACTGAAAGCGAAGTCCAGAAAGCAATAGAAGCAGCAAATAAAGCATCACAAGAAGCAGTTAAAGCAGCGAATGAAGCATCTCAAAAAGCGATAGATAAAGCAACAGAAGCAATAAATACAGCGAATGAAGCATCTCAAAAAGCGATAGATAAAGCAACAGAAGCAAGTGAAAAAGCAATCAAAGCAGCAAATGAGGCAAGTGAAAGAGCAATTGCAGTTGCAAATCAAACAATTGCAGAAATTAATAAATTAAGAGCAACTATCCAGATGAAACCTCAAGAACCAATAATAGAAGAAGAACCAAAATATGGGAAATATTATGTAATTCAGAAGGGGGATACATTAAAAAAGATTGCTTATAAATTTTATAATGATATCTCAAAATGGCGAATAATATACGAGGCAAATAAAAAGATTATAAAAAATCCTGAGAATTTAACTCCTGGTGTAAAAATATACATCCCTTAAAAATGATTGTTAAAAAACAGATTGAGATTTCAAATGAAGAAGCCCAATTCCTTTATGGAATAAGAGATGAAAATCTTGAATTTATTGAAAATTTATTTGGGATAGAAATTTTTGCAAGAGGAAATTTACTTACTTTTAAAGGAGAGAACGAAAAAGTAGAAAAAGCATTAAAACTTCTAAACCAGATTTTAAAAAATAGAGGGAAAAAGAGATCTATTACAAAGAACGATATTCTTATTACTATAAATGAAAAAGAAATAAAAGAGAAAGAAGAAACAGAAAAAGAGCAAATAAAAAAAGAAAATCTTATATGGATAAATTCAAAAAAAGATTTTGTAATTCCAAAAACTCCAACACAAAGAAAATATGTTGAAGCAATACGAAAATATGACCTTGTGATAGGGATAGGACCAGCAGGTACAGGAAAAACATATCTTGCTGTTGCTTGTGGAATAGAAGCAATAAAAAAGGGGTATTTTCAGAGGATTGTTCTTACAAGACCTGCTCTTGAAGCAGGAGAACGACTTGGATTTTTGCCAGGAGACCTTGAAGAAAAAATTAAGCCATATCTTCAACCAATTTATGATGCTATTTTTGATTTGATGAAATATGAGGAACTTAGGAGATGGCAGGAAAGGAAGATTATAGAAATTATTCCACTTGCTTATATGAGAGGAAGAACTTTAAGTAATGCTTTTATAATTCTTGATGAAGCACAAAATACAAGTTTTGCCCAAATGAAGATGTTTTTAACTCGTCTTGGCATTGATTCAAAAATTGTTATAACAGGCGATATAACTCAAATTGATCATCCACTATCCTCTACTACTTCAGGACTTGTTGAGGTTCAAAAAATTTTATCAAATATAAGAGGAATTAAATTTATTTATTTTACTAATAGAGATGTTGTGAGACATAAACTTGTTAAGAAAATAATAAATGCTTATGAAAAATATTATAAATTAAGAGATGGAAATAGAAATCATACAGAAAGTGAGGAAAATAAAAATAAATAAAGAATTTTTGAAAAATAAATTGGATAAACTAAAACAGGTTATTAACCCTCCACCAAAAAAGATCATAGTTTACTTAGTTAACAATAAAACAATAAAAAACCTGAATAGAAGATTTTTTAAAAAAAATATTCCTACTGATATTATCTCTTTTAAATATTCAAGAAATTTTGGAGAATTGATTATCTCAATTGAACAATGTAATGAGAATGCTCAAATTTATAAACATTCAATTGAAAAAGAACTTATTTATGTAATAATTCACGGTATCCTGCATTTAAAGGGTTATAAAGATTATAAAGAAAAAGAGAGAAACGAAATGTTTTCTGTTCAAGATAGAATTTTTAGTTTGATTATATAAAAATGAAAAATAAAAAAAATTCTTCAATAGTTGAAAGTTTTGACTCTGCTTTTAAAGGATTGTTATATGTTTTTAAAAGAGAAAGAAATTTTAAAATTCATATTTTTATGGGTCTTGTTGCAATTCTATTATCTCTTTTTTTTCATGTCCCATTTACCGAAACTTTAATAATTATCGTTTTTATTTCGCTTGTAATTGTTTCTGAAATAATAAATACTACAATTGAAATCCTCTCGGAAAATATTGATGAAGAAAAGTGTAATATTATAAAAACAGTTAAAGACATTTCTGCTTCTGCTGTTTTAATATCTTCTATCTTTGCTTTTATAGGAGGTTATTTAATTTTTATAAAATTTTTTCCAATTGGTTTTAGAAATATCTTTGAAAATATTGCAAGATCTTCTTGGTATTTTACATTTTTTATACTTATGATTGTGCTATTTTTAACAATTATTTTAAAAGTTTTGACTGGAAAGAGTTTTTCTTTAGTAGGTGGTATGCCAAGTATTCACAGTGGGATTGCTTTTAGTATTTGGACTGCAATTTCTTTTTTTACATTTAAAGAATATCCTGTAATTTCGCCTCTTGTTTTTTTACTTGCTTTCTGGGTTGCTCAAAGTAGAATAACAAAAAAAATTCATACTATTGAAGAAGTAATTATCGGTGGAATAATAGGAATAGTCATCACCATATTACTTTTTCAAATCTTCTGGAGGTGAAAAATGAAGACATTAAAGAAACATTTTATTTCTGGAATAATTTTTATAATTCCTGTTTCTCTTTCTATATGGATTTTATTTAAAGTATTTATTTTTTTAGAAAATATACTTGGAAATTTTTTTAAGAAGTTTTTCCCCAATATATACACACCCGGGATTGGATTAATTTCTTTAATTCTTCTTATTTTATTTGTTGGTTTTCTTGCAAATAATTTTTTAGGCAAAAAAATCCTTAAATTAATAGAATCTCTTTTTGAAAATACACCATTTTTAAATAAAATTTTTTCTTTTTTAAAAAGTATTATTCAGCAAATTACAGAAGATAAAAAACAAGTATTCAAAGGAGTAGTAAGAATTAAATTGCCAAATGATTCATATACAATAGGATTTATTACAAGAGAAGAAATGGAAAGTAAAAATATTTATGTTTTTGTTCCAACAGTCCCTAATATAAGCACGGGATTTATTATAGTAATACCACAAGAAAAGGTTGAAAGATTGGATATATCAACAGAAAATGCTTTAAAATTAATTATTTCTATGGGAATTTTTAAATAGTAAAATGCCTCCAATCCTGACCGAAGGTTTTGTTTTAAAAAAAATTAATTTCAGAGAGACAAGCGTAATACTAACACTATTCACAAAAGAATTTGGCAAAATCAAAGGTATTTTGAAAGGAGTTAGAAAAGAAAAAAGCAAGATACCTCCTTTAACTTTTAGCGAAGGAGCATATATTTCAACTTTTATCTATAAAAGAAAATCAGAATTAAATCTTTTAAGTTCACCAAGTTTAATCAACTTTTTTTATTTTGAAGACAAATTATCTTTTACTATATTTCTTTATATTTTAAAACTTATAGATCTTTTTACTCCTGAGTTACAAAAAGAAGAAAATATTTTTTATCTTATAGAACACACTGTAGAAAGTTTGAAACAGAATAAGAAAAAATATATAGTTTTTCTTTTCTTTAAGATAAAATTTATAGAATTTCTTGGATATGGAATAAAAGTTGATAGTTGTAGTTTGTGTGGAAAAGAGAGTAAAAAATATTTTTTTTCCCCAAAAAAAGGAGGCCTTCTATGTGAAAAATGTAGAAAAGAAGATTTAAATTGTGTTAAAATATCTAACAAGTTAATTTCAATAATAAGGTTTATTAAAAGGGTTTATTTAAAAAATTTTGAGTTTCTGAAGATTAGTAAAAAAGACGCAGAAAAAATAAATTATCTCTGTAATTTAGTTTTTTATTATCATTCAAATTTAGATTTTATATGGTGGAGAAATGAGAAAAATATATTCCGATGAAATTGTTGAAAAGTTATCTGAAACTATTATAGAGATTAATTATAAACTTCCAAAAGAAATAAAAAATTGTATTAAAACTGCTTATATGAATGAAACTGAAAAGTATTCTAAGAAATATTTGGATATTATACTAAAAAATATTGAAATTGCCGAAAAAAAAAGAATACCAATCTGTCAAGATACAGGACTTACTATTGTCTTTGTAGAAATAGGAATGGATATAAAAATAGAGAAAGGTAAATACAAAAATTTAGAAGAGATAATAAATAAAGGTGTTGAGATAGGTAGTAAAAAAGGATTTTTAAGAAATTCAATTGTGAGTGCAATAGAAAGAAAAAACACAGGAAGCAATACTCCTTGTGTTATTCATTTCCTTTTAAATGATAGTAATAAATTAAAATTTACAATAATTGCAAAGGGTTTTGGTTCAGAGAACAAAAGTAGAATAAAAATGTTAAAACCATCTGAAGGAAAAAAAGGAATAGAAAATTTTATAATTGAAACGGTTAAAAAAGCAGGTAGTTTCCCTTGTCCTCCTTTATTTATTGGTGTTGGGATTGGAGGCTCTTTTGAAAAAGCGGCAATTCTCTCAAAATATGCTTTAAGTAGGATAGGTAAGGAAGATTCTAAATATAGGAACTGGGAAAAAGAAATTATTTTTAAAATAAATAAACTAAAAATAGGACCATCTGGTTTTGGTGGCAATATTACTGCACTTGATTTAAAAATTGAAACATATCCAACACATATCGCAGGATTACCTGTTGCAGTAAACTTATGCTGTTGGGCGCATAGAATAGGTAGTTTTGAAATATGAAAAATATATATTTCCCTTTGAAAAAAGAGAAGGATTTAGAGAAATTAAAAGTTGGTGATTATGTTTTAATAAGTGGTAAGATTCTTACAGCAAGGGATGCAGCACATAAAAAACTAATTGATGATATAAAGAAAGGAAAAAGTATCCCTTTAAATATAAAAAACGCTTTAATTTACTATACAGGCCCTTCACCTGCTCCTCCTGGTAAAATAGTTGGTTCAATTGGACCAACGACAAGTGAAAGAATGGATAATCTAACAATTCCATTGTTAAAATTAGGATTGAAAGCAACGATGGGAAAAGGTGAAAGAAGTGAAAAGATTGTTAAGAGTTGTAAAATTTTCAAAGCAGTTTATTTTATTACTTATGGCGGATGTGGTGCTTATTTAAATCAATTTGTCAAAGGAATAAAACTTTTATGTTTTGAAGAACTTGGACCTGAAGGTATTTACGAACTTGAGGTTATTAATTTCCCTGCAATAGTAGGTATTGATATTTATGGGAATAATTTTTATAAATTTAGATAGGTATAATTTAAGTAGCGGCCATAGTTCAATTGGATAGAACATCGGGTTGCGGACCCGAGGGTTGCCCGTTCAAGTCGGGCTGGCCGCAATTTTCGGGGCGTAGCTCAGTCTGGTTAAGAGCGCTTGGTTCGGGACCAAGAGGTCTCCGGTTCAAATCCGGACGCCCCGATTTTTTAAAATAAGTTATGAGTTTGTAGTTAATTTTCTAAGTTTTTCTTTATAATATTTTTTTTCTTCTTCAGTGGCATAATCAATAATTAAAATTCCGTTTAAATGGTCAATTTCATGTTGAAAACACCTTGCCAATAAATCTTTACCATCAATTATTATCTCTTTCCCATCTTCGTTTATGCCTTTAACAGTAACTATTTTATTCCTACTGATTGAAAAGTAGATTTCAGGAAAACTTAAACAACCTTCAAGATCCATTTCTATTTCTTTTTTATCTACAATTTCAGGGTTTATAACTGTTATTAAATTCTCTCTTTCTTTATCATAAGCAATAAAAATTCTTTTCAAAACACCAACCTGGTTTGCAGCAAGTCCAATTCCTTTTACAGAAACTAATGTCTCTTTCATTGATTTTATAAGTTTTCTAATTTTGTCATCAATATTTTTAACTTCTTCCGCTCTTTTTCTTAAAATATTTTCTCCATATTTTCTTATTTTTCTCATTTTAACAAATCACTTTTGTTCCAAGATATTTTTTAACAATTTTTATTGCACAGTATTTACCACACATTGTACAAACATCTTTATTTTTTAAAGGGAACTTATTTCTTAATTTTTTAAATTTTTCTTTATCAAGAGCAATTTTCATCTCTTCTTCCCATCTTCTTTCCGTTCTTGCAATATCCATTGAAAAATCAAGTTCTTTTATATTTTTGATCCCTTTCCCAATATCTCCTGCATGTGCAGCAATTTTTGCAGCAATAACACCTTCTTTTACTTCTTCAATTCCTGGTAATGAAAGATGTTCACTTGGAGTAACATAACATAAAAAATCAGCCCCCTTCCATGCAGCAATTGCTCCACCAATTGCGGAAGTAATGTGGTCATAGCCAGGCGCAATGTCACAAACAATTGGTCCAAGAACATAAAAAGGTGCATTATGACAGATCTTTTTTTCAAGTTGAACATTCGTTTCTATTTCATTAATTGGAATATGTCCTGGGCCTTCTATTATAACCTGAACATTATTTTCCCATGCATATTTTGTTAATTCTCCAAGTGTAAGTAATTCTTCAATTTGAGCACTATCTGTGGAATCTATAATTCCACCTGGTCTTAATCCATCCCCTAAACTTAAAACAAGGTCATATTTTTTTGCAATTTCTAATAATCTGTCATAATTTTTATATAGAGGATTTTCTTTTTCGTTTGATATCATCCAAGAGATTAAAAATGCTCCTCCTCTACTTACAACAAGCGATTTTCTTGGGTTTTTTCTTAATCTTTCAATACTTTTTAAATTCAATCCACAATGGACAGTAATAAAACTTACTCCATCTTGTGCATGTTTTTCAATAATTTCAAAAATTTTATCCTCATCCATTTTTATTATTGCACCCTTTTTATGTATTGCTTCTATTGCTGCTTGATATATTGGAACTGTACCTACCGGAACATTACTTTTTTCTATTATTTTCTTTCTTATTTTGTCTATATCTCCACTCGTACTTAAATCCATTACTGTATCTGTTCCATATTTCTCTGCAATTTTTAATTTCTCTATTTCTAATGAGATGTCACATACTTCAGGAGATGTTCCTATATTTGCATTTACTTTTGTTTTTGTGCCTTCACCAACCCCTAAATATTTTCCTCTGTGTTTTAAAATTATAACTTTACCTTCTGCAACTTTTTTTGCCAGTTCTTCAGGATTTATATCTTCTTCTTTTGCAATTTTTTTTACTGCTCCACTAACAATCCCTTTTTTTGCAATATCTTTTTCAAGCATAATACTTTTCATTTGAGAATTCCTCCTGTGTTGGCAGAATGGACAAGTTTTGAATATTTTTCAAGAACTCCTTTTAAATCCTTTTTTAATATCTTAATTTCTTTTTTCCTTCTTCTCATTTCTTCTTCATCTATACGGACTTCAATTCTTCTTGAAGGAATATCTATTTCAATTATATCTCCATCTTTTACATAAGCAATTGGACCACCTTCTGCTGCTTCAGGACTTATATGTCCAACACATGGTCCCCTTGTACCACCTGAGAATCTTCCGTCTGTAATTAAAGCAATTTTTTCTTCAAGTCCCTTTCCGCTTATTACAGATGTTATTGATAACATTTCTCTCATTCCAGGACCACCTTTTGGTCCTTCATATCTTATAACTATTACCCCTTCTTTTATTTTACCTTTAACAACTTCTTTCATAGCGTCTTCTTCTGAATTAAATACAATTGCTTTTCCTATAAATCTTTTCATATTTTCTTTAACCGCTGACTGTTTTACAACTGCACCATTTGGAGCAAGGGATCCTTTTAAAATTGCTATTCCACCTTCTTTCATATAAGGGTTTTCAATATCTCTAATAACATTTCTATCGTAAACTTCTGCTTTTTCAATGATTTCTCCAATTTTTTCACCCGAGACAGTTAAACATTCTTTTTCAATTAATCCTTTTTTGCTTAATTCTTTCATCACTGCAGGAATACCACCGGCATTATCTAAATCTTGTAAATGCTGTCCGGAAGCAGGAGAAAATTTACATATATTTGGAGTTATCTTACTTAACTGGTCAAAAATTTCAAGTTCAAGTTTAATTTGACCTTCATTTGCAATTGCTGGAAGATGTAAAACAGTATTTGTTGACGCACCAATTGCCATATCAACAACAATTGCATTCTTGAAACTTTCAAATCTTATAATATCTAACGGTTTAATATTCTTTTTAACAAGTTCAACAACTTTCATTCCTGTAAATTTTGCTAATCTAATTCTTCGTGCATCTACTGCAGGTATCGTTCCATTTCCAGGTAAAGCCAGACCTAATGCTTCTGAAAGACAATTCATTGAGTTTGCTGTAAACATTCCTGCACAACTTCCAGCACCAGGACATGCTCTTTCTTCTATAATTTTAAGTTGTTCTTCTGTTATTTCTCCTTCTAAAAATCTTCCCACTCCTTCAAAAACACTTATTAAATCAAGTTCCTTTTTATCTGGCAAAAATCCACATAACATAGGCCCCCCACTTATAAAAATTCCAGGGATATTTAATCTTAAAAGAGCCATTAACATCCCAGGAACAATTTTATCACAACTTGCTACCACAACTATTCCGTCAAATTGATGTGCCTCTGCCATTATTTCAATACTATCTGCAATTATATCTCTTGAGACCAAACTATATTTCATTCCTTGATGTCCCATTGCTATTCCATCACAAACTCCGATAGTTCTAAATTCAATTGGAGTTCCACCTGCGATTCTAATTCCTGCTTTAACCGCTTCTGTAATTTTATCAAGATGTATATGCCCTGGGATTATCTCATTTCCAGAATTTGCAACTCCTATTATTGGATTTTTTATTTCTTCATCTGTGAGTCCAATTGCTTTTAACAAACTTCTATGGGGAGCTTTTAAATAGCCCTTTTTTATATTATCACTTCTCATTTTTCCCTCCAACTTTAATTAAATAAAAAAGAAATTATCTGTTTTCATTAACCAGTAAATCTTAATCAATAAAGATGATACTGTAAAAATCTTTATATGTCAATTAATTCAAAACTTTGTAAGTATGATAGGTAGATGAATTAAAGATTTTTCAAATTTATTTTCAATCTCTCCTTCATTTGTTCCCCAGAAGTATAAAAGTCCATTTTTAAGTAATACAACAGAATAACATCCAGAAGCAGAAATAAGATAAGCATCTTTAAATAATTCTTTTCCATTGAAAACTCTTATTGGGAAATTTACTTTTTTTAAAATCATATTTCCAAGTTGTCCAAATCTATTTCCACCAAAAACATAAACAGTTCCATCTTTAGTTAAAACAATTGTATGATTTCTTCCACCAGAAACCTCAACAACATCTTTTAAATATCCATCCCCATTTTCTCCTTTTACTAAAACTGGTATATTTCTGTCTTTATAAGTTCCATTTCCAAGTTGTCCGCTCCAGTTTTTACCCCAAGCATATAAATTTCCATACTTATCTACTGCAAGTGAATGGAAAGCACCACATGAAATTTTTTCTATATTTTTTATATTTTTCACTTTAACAGGATAAAATCTATTTTTATAAGTTCCATCTCCAAGTTGTCCAAATTCATTGTCCCCCCATGCCCATACAGTTCCATCTTTCTTTAATGCAAGAATATGAAAAGCACCTGCTTTTATATCTATTATATCTTTCAAATATTTCATCTCTGTTTTAACTGGGAGGGGATAATTTCTATTTATTGTTGAACCATCTCCAAGTTGACCATATTTATTATCCCCCCAAGTCCATACAGTTCCATCTTTTTTTAATGCAACTGAGAAATCCCATCCACTTGCAATTTTTATTACTTCATTGAAAATTTTTCCATCTTTATATCTTACAAAAACAGGGAAATTTGAACTTCTATTTGTTAAATTTCCAAGTTGTCCAGATATATTTCCTCCCCATGTTAAAATAAATCCATTTTTATGTAATACGATTGAATGTATATCCCCTGCTCCAATTTCAATTATATCTTTTAAATATTCTTTATCATTTAACTTGACTTTTACAGGTCTACTTACATTCCTATTATTTCCATTGCCTATTTGACCTGATTTGTTCCATCCAAAAGCCAATACATATCCATCTTGAGTTAAAATTAATGTATGTGATTTACCACTTACAATCTTCAGTATCTTTTCCGAAAAAGCAAAATTATAAAACACAAATAGAAATATCAGAAACTTTTTTCTCATACTTTAAATTAGACATAATTTTAAAATGGTAGGTTTAGTTTTAAAAGATAACTTCTTCTATAGTTTTCGTGGATGGAATCAAATGTAATGATATCTTCACTTTCCCATCTTGGATGTAAATCACATCTTATAGAACCTGTAATTTCTGGAGATGAATAAAATTTACCTATGATTACTTCTTCATCTCTTTCAATATTGAATATTTTAAGATATCTATAATTTTCAATAGGATATGTGTCATATAGAATAAATCTTTTATTTTTTGAATAAGAACAATGACCATCAATTTTTTGAATTTTTTCACTCAATTTTTTGATTTTTCCTGTTTTATCCTCTACTATCCAAAATCCTTTTTCTCCTTTTATTTCTGACCAAACTATTATTTCCTTTTCATCTTTCCAATCAAAATGAGAAATTAAATAAGAATCAATTAAATCATAAATTTCCTTCCCTTCTAAGTCACTTGTTATAAATCTTGTTTTAAATGGCTCGTCAAATTTAGCCTTCCATCTGTTTACAAAACAAAATCTTGTTCCATCTTTATTAAATAAAGTATGATTAAACCATCCATAAGATTGATTTATTCCCTTTTCTTTTCTAAATTCAAGCATTTTAGCAAGAGGAATTATCAATTTTTTATTATTTTTCTCTATATCAACAAAATAAATACCATCATTTTCAGGCCACTTTTCTTTTTCGTATTTATCCTCTACCCCTACATAACCATATCCAGGCCTCCATTTAGCAAGTCGTGAAAAATTTAAACTTAAAGCAATTTTCTTCTCTGGGTATATACAACTTATAGGACTATCAACTATTTTAGATTTTCCATCTTCTATATTATAGATTTTTGAAAAAAACTCTTTTTCTATCCTCACATTATAAATTATCTCTTGATCAGATAACCATGAAATCATACAACCCTGTTGAAAATTCCAGGAATATGTCTCATCAAGTTTTTGATATTTTTTAGTTTTTATTTCTCCTATCCATATTTCTGCTTTATCATTTTCCTGTGGATCTCTATTTTGAAACGCAACTTTTAAAAATAGGAAATATTTTTTATCATAACTTAATTGTTTTTTATCATAATACCCAAAAAAGCATATAGTATTTTCAGGTGTTAATGGTAATACCACCATTTCTGTTTATTTTTTGTTTTTAAATCTATGTTTAAAACTCTTTATATTTTTATATCTTATTTCTTATTTGTCAAAATCAAGACATCTTTCTGGAATTTATCATTATTTGTACTTTTACAAAAAAGTTATTTTGAAAAGATAGGATTTTATAATAAAATAATAATTGATATTGGAGAAAAGAGATGGAAAATTTAAAAAAGTTAAAAATTATTTCAATCTTATTTTTTTTATATCCCTTACTTTTGGTTTTAATAGGAAAAATACTGATTTTAAATGGTTTTTCTTGTCTTGTAGTTAATTATGAAGAAAATGAAAAGATAAAAATTCTTATGAATGCCTTTTATTTTTTAGGACTTGCTATTTTCTTTTTCTGTGGTGGCCTTTCCGACTGGATATCCAAGAAACTATTTTCAAATAAAAAGAATGTTTTTGAAAAAAATCAAGCGTACTTTCTTTATATAATTTTAATGTTCTCTTTTTTAAATATAATTTCTACCTGTGGTTTTGTTGGATTTTTAATATGTGGAAATTTTGCATGGCTTGTTACTTTTTCTTTAATTAATTTTTTATCTTTGTTTTCATATTTCCCAACAGAAAAAAGATATAAAAGGAAGATTGAAATGTTTTATAAATAAGAGCGGGATACGGGATTTGAACCCGCGACTTCGAGCTTGGGAAGCTCGCACTCTACCACTGAGTTAATCCCGCTTATATATATTTTTACTCCAATTTTTAAAAAAATCAACTTTGAAATTGACTTTTTAATACCTTTTTGTTATAATTTTTTAAGGAAAGGGGAATAAATGGAAGAATTGACAAGACTTAAAAATATTATTGTTTTTAAAGATGCAGAAATAAAAAATCTTAAGAATGAAATTGAAAAACTTAAAAATATTATTTCTTTTTTTCCGGGAATTATTGTTATTCTTGATAAATATGGATTGATTGAATTTATAAATAAAGAAGGGGTGGAAATCCTTCATTATTCGTCAGAAGAAGAATTAATAGGAAAAAATTGGTTTGATAAATGTATTCCTGAAAATATAAGAGACAGTTTAAAATTCGTTTTTAATAAAATTATAGAAGGACACATAGAAGAATCTAAGTATTATGAAAATTTAGTTGAGACAAAAATTAAAACATTGAAATTAATTGGATGGAGAAATTCATATATAAAAGATGAAAAAGGTAATATTTCAAAAACAATAAGTTATGGAATTGAAATTTCAAAAGAGAGTTTTGAGAAACAGAAGATTGGTGATTATATAAAAATTTTTGATATTCTACCAGAAGCGATTCATATAATAGATAGAGAGTTTAAGATTCTTTTTTTCAATAAGGTTTTTGAGAAATGGAATAAAATTCTTGGATTTACTACCGATGTTATTGGGAAAAAACTTTTTGATATTTTTCCATTCCTCCCTGAAAAAGTGAAAGAAGAATATGAAAAAGTATTTAACACTGGTGATATTTTGATAACAAAGGAAAAAAATTTTATTTCAGGTAAAGAGATTCTAACAGAAACAAGAAAAATACCAATTTTTGAAAAAGAAAAAGTAATTAATGTCATTACATTTATCAGAGAAATAGCAGATACCCTTAAAAATTATGAAGATAATATTTTGTGAATTTTTTTTAGTTCTTTTCTAATTTCTATTTTTTGTGGACATTTTTCTTCACACTGCCCACATTCAACACATGCATCTGCTTTTTTTCTTTCTTCTTTTCCTTCTGTTCCTATTTTTATATAATTTTCTTTATATTTTTTAGAACCCAATAGGATATATTGGTTATATAATTGAAAGATATATGGAATTGGAATATTTTGAGGACAGGGAAGACAATATCTACAAGAAGTACAGGGAATTTCTCCAAGTTTTTTTCTTTCCTTTATTATATTTTCTATAACTTTAATTTCTTCTTCATTTAAAAATTTCTCTGAACTTGCTATTTTTACATTCTCTTCTACCATTTCTAAACTATTCATCCCTGAAAGGGCTATGGAGACATTTTTATTTGCAAAGACAAATTTAAAAGCAATTTCAACTGGATTCCTATATTTTTTTTTGAAAATATTCATTAAATAAGGAAAATCAGAAAGTCGTCCACCCCCAACCGGTCCCATAACCGCAACTCCGATTCCTTTTTTTGAAACATATTCAATACTTTCTTCATTGCTTCTATCAAGTATATTATATTGACATAAAATAGTTTCAAATATGTCAACCTGTTCTATAATTTTTTTCATATATTCTGGTTTATCATGAAAAGAAAAAGATATGTGCTTGATTATTCCTTCTTCTTTCGCTTTCAATGCTTCATCAATCAAATCTAATTTTAAAACTTTTTCCTGAAAACTTTGCCAGTTCAATGAATGAAAATGGTAAAAGTCAATATAATCAACATCAAGTTTCTTTAATTGTTCTTCAAGTATTCTTCTATAATCATCTTTTTTCTCTATTTGCCATAAAGGAGATTTAGTTGATAAATATATTTTATTCCTCCATCCTTTAATCGCTCTCCCCACAATAATTTCGCTTTTTTGTTCACAATATCCATAAGCAGTATCAATATAATTTATACCAAGTTCAAACCCTCTTCTAATGATTTTTATTGATAATTCTTCGTCAATTGTTCTAACTCCATTTATTTCTTTTGTTGGCAATCTCATTGCTCCAAATCCAAGAATTGAAACATATTTTCCTGTTTTTCCAAATTTTCGGTAAAGCATCTTTTCCTCCATTTTTAAAATTTGTTGTGTGTAATAATAAGTCAAATAATTTGTAAAAATTTTAAAATTATTTATTCTTTATAGAATCTCTCTATATATGAGACAACTTCTTCTGGTTGGTCAAAAACTTTAAAAATTTTTAAATCTTTTTTATCAATATATTTTCTTTTTAAAAGAACCTCTTTTAACCAATCAATAAATCCATCCCAGTAAGCCCTATCCATAAGGACAACAGGAAATTTGTGAATTCTTTTTGTTTGTATAAGTGTTATTGCTTCTGTAAATTCATCAAGAGTCCCAAAGCCACCAGGAAATATAATGAAGCCCTTTGTATATTTAACAAACATAACTTTTCTTGTAAAAAAATATCTAAAAGAAATGAGAGTTTTTATATAGGGATTAGGTTTTTGTTCCATTGGTAATTCTATGTTAAGTCCTACAGATTCACCACCACCTAAAAGTGCTCCTTTGTTTGCTGCTTCCATAATTCCAGGACCACCACCAGTTATTATTGTATAACCTTTTTCAGCGAGTAATTTTGCCGTTATTACTGCCTTTTTATACCAGGGATTATTTTCTTTTATTCTTGCAGAACCCCATATAGTAATGGCTTTATTTATTTTTTCAAGTGTCTCAAAACCATCAACAAACTCTGCCATAATTCTAAAAATTCTCCATGATTCTTCTTCATATCTGTTCTTTTTCATCTTTAATTTCCTCTACAATTAAAACTAAACCTTTAATATCAATAACTTTTATTTTTCTATCTTTTTCAATCTTCCCTTTTAAACTTCTACCCTTCCAGTATTCTCCATGGACAAAAACCATTCCTTCTGGATTTAATTCAGTTATAGTTTTCCCTTCTTCTCCAATTAATCCTTCTTTGCCAGTTATTACTTTTTTTCTTTTAGTTCTTAATGTAAACCATATAATAAACCAGATAAATCCACCTGTTAAAATACTTGTCAAAATAATAGAGATAATTGGAATTTTAATTTCTGATGTTTTTTTGAATAACATTAATGAACCAAGAATGAAAGTAATAATTCCAGAAGTAATAAAAATTCCAAAAGTTGGAGTCATTGCTTCTATTATAAAGAAAATAAAACTTAAGATAATTAGTATTAAACCAGCCAAATTTATAGGCAATGTATGTAGCCCAAAGAAAGCAAGAATTAAAGCAATTGTTCCAACAATCCCTGGTATCCCAAAACCAGGATGAGAAAATTCAAGTATTATTCCCCATATTCCTAATATAAGCAAAAGATAAGCAATGTTGGGGTCAGATATAAATTTCAAAATTCTATCCTTAAATTCAGGTTTTGCTTCTTTAATTTTAACATTTTTCGTATTTAGCACTATTTCTTTCTCATTTATTTTAATTACTTTCCCATCTATTTTTTTAAGTAAATCATTTATATCTTTTGCTTTTAAGTCAATTACTTTTTCTTTAAGTGCTTCCTCTTCTGTAGACGAAAGACTTTCTTTAACAGCTTTTTCTGCCCATTTTTCATTTCTGCCTCTGTATTTTGCAATTGTTTTAATAAAACTTACAGTGTCATTTACAATCTTCTCTTCCATTTTACTGTCTTGTTCTCCACCTGTAAGGGTAACTGGATGAGCAGCACCTATATTTGTAGCAGGAGCCATCGCAAGAATATGACAGGATAAGGCAATAAATGTTCCAGCAGAAGCACATTGAGAACCGCTTGGGTAAACAAAGCCAACTATTGGAATTTCTGATGAAAGTATCTCCTGGACTATTTTTCTTGTTGAAGAAAGTAAACCACCGGGTGTATCTATTGTTATTAGAACAAAGTCAACTTTATTTTTTTTTGCTAAAGATATAGTATTTTTAATCTGATAATAGGTCACAGGACCAATTGCTCCATCTATATTTAAAAGATATCCTTCATTACCTTTTAAAGAATTTTTAAAGATTAAAACATATAAAATGAAAATCAATATCTTTCTTTTTCTCATTTTACAAATATATTGGGCCTTAAAAACTCTCCTTGTTCTGTTTCTATTTTTAATAAAGGCCAATTTCTATCCTCTGTTATGATAATCGGTTTTTCTTCAGTTGTGATAATTGTATCCTCTGATTTTGTTCCTGTTATTGATGGATTCCAAGCAAATGCCTGATTTTCTGTTATAATTTCTTTTCGTTCTTTTGTTGCTCTGAAATATCTTGTCATATAACCTGTAGGTCCACCCTGATGATGTTTCTTCCATTCATCGCCATATCCTGTCTTTTCATACATTTCAATTCCTTTAGAAAAAATTTCGCCTATCGTCCTTCCTTTACAAGTTGAACCTATAAATACAGAATCAATTTTACAAACTGCAAGATGTTTTTTCTTTAATTCTTCAGGGAGTTTACCAAAATAGATAAGTCGGGATAAAGAAACTATTAAACCATATTTCCTTGCACATAAAACCACCATAACAGATTTTTTTACTCTTTTTTCTTTTGGAACTGGGTGTCTATATCTTTTAATCCGTTCATCAGAAGCAATCAAAACAACAACAGGAACTATATTTCTCTTCCATAAACTTTCACTTAATTTCCCACATATTTCTATTTCTTTATCCCCTGGTTTTATCTCTTTGCAGATATTAGTTACTATTTTTGATATTTCTCTTCCAATCTTTTTATATCTTTCAGTTTCTTCACGTAAAAGTGGAAAATGTAATTTCTCAATATTTAATGGAATATAATTATCATAAAATATATCTGAACCAACCTTTGCGTTCGTAATTTCTTTTATCTTCTCATCAAATTTTTCCTCATACCAATTTTTAATGATTGGTTCAAAATTAAAATTCTTAAGTTCCTCATCAGAAATTCTGGGATATTCTATATTATTTGTAAGGTAAAAAATTTTCTTCTTTGTTACAAGTAATTTACAAACCCCTGTTTCTGTGTGAAGCCCAACATAATTTATCTTTCCACCTGTAAACCAGGCAAAATTACTAACTTTGTTCAATAAAACTCCTTCTAACTTCTCCTCATCTAATATTTTTTTTATTCTCTCCCATTTAATAAGTATTTCTTTTTCCATATGATATAATTATTGTCCAATTTTTATTTTTTTTCAAGTTAACCCATTGTTTCATTAAAAATCTATATGAAATTTTATCGTTGCCTCATTATACTACAAAACCTCAATCCCACCTACGAGGTGGCCGGTGGGGATCGTTGAGAATCAAAGTTTCTCCAAACCTCTTAATAAGATTTATATTCAAGGATAGTTAAAGATTCTAAATGAGAAGTGTGAGGGAAAAAGTCAAACAAAAATATTTTTTTTATTGAATATCCATTTCCTTTGAATTCTTTTAAGTCCCTTGCAAGGGTTGAAGGATTACAAGAAACATATATAATATTCGGAATCTTGTTTTTTGATATTTTGTTTATAATTTTTGAACTTAATCCATTCCTCGGTGGGTCAACTATTAAATAATCACAATCTACAAGAATTTCTTTTTTATTTAAAAACTTTTCAACTCTTTCAGCAAAGAAAATACAATTGTTAATATAATTTTCTCTACAGTTTTCATTAGCAGTTTGAATATTTGCAATATCCCAGTCAACACCAATTACTTCTTTTGCTTTTTTTGAAATAGATATTTCTATTGGCCCCGTTCCACAATATAAACCAATTATCTTACTTCCAGTATCAATATTCTCAAAAATTTTCTGATATAAAATTTCTGCAGATTTTGTATTTGGCTGGAAAAAAGTATTTGGATAAATTCTGAAAGATAAATTATTGATAATCTCTTCAATATAAGGTTGTCCATATAACAACTTTCCCCTTTCATATGCCACAACATCTGCAATCTGATCATTTTCAACCCAATATATACTTTTTATCTCTTTAACTTGTTCTGTCAGTAAATCGACTAACTTACTTAAATCTAAATTAATCCCACTTTTTGTTACAATAATTACCATCATTTTATTATTATTTTTACTTTCCTTTACTACAAGATGTCTTAAAACACCTTTTTTTGTAAATGGATCATAAGGTTGTAATTTTATAGAATTAAAAAAATCACTAACTATTGGAAAAATTTTTTCTACTTTTTTGCTAAAAATTAAACATCTTTTTAAAGGTACTACTTCTTTTTTATATTTCTTATATGGTAAACTCCTTTCCCTCAATCCAACAACAATTCTGCTATTTTCAACTCCAAATGCAAATTCCATTTTATTTCTGTAAAAAAAGATTAAAGGAGATTGAAAAAAATTCTCCACTTTTATTTCCTGTTCAAATTGCCCAATTTTCTTCAAACAATTCAAAAAATATTCTTTTTTAAGTTCTAACTGCTTTTCATAAACTAAATTCTGAAAAGAACAGCCACCGCATAAACCAAAATGTTCACACTCTGGATTTATTCTAAAATCAGATTTCTTTTCAATTTCTATAATCTCACCAAAAGAATAATTTTTTAACTCTTTAGAAACTTTAACTTTTAACCTGTCTCCAACGATCCCGCCTGGAACAAATATTACAAGATTATTATATCTTCCTATTCCCCAATTATTTGGGAAAGCAAAATCGTAAATTTCAACAGATATTTCATTTGAAAGAAACCTATCAAGTAATTTCTTCAATTTTCCAGTAGGCAATCCCACAACATTATCAAAATTGCCATCAATTTCTTCAACAAAATTATCTTTCACATTCTGTATTGCATAAGCACCCGCCTTATCAAAAAAATTTTCTTTTTTCAAATATTCTTCTATTTCCTGCTCGCTTAATTTTTTAAATTTTACATAACTTATTTCATAATCAGTCAAAAGTTTCTCCTGGTCTTTTCTGTAAATTGCAATACCTGTTATAACTTTGTGTTTTGTTCCTGATAATCTTTTTAAAATTTGTTTTGCTTCTTCGTAATCCTTTGGTTTACCTATAATTTCATCGTTTAAACTGACAATTGTATCTGCTCCTATGACAATTTTATCAGGATTTTCTTTTGCAATCGCTTCTGCCTTTCCAATGGCACAAAGAACTGCATATTTTACAGGATCTTCCTCCTTTACACTCCTTTCATCAAAATTACTCTCAATTACGTCAAATCCTTTACATATTTTTTTAAACAATTCTTTCCTTCTCTCAGATTTTGTCGCAAGTATAATTTTCATAAAAGCCCCTTTATTTTATGAATTCTGTTCCACCTTAAATAATCATAATAATTCCATCCAAAAAAACTATCTTCTTTATTACCTTGGGCAAGTTCTGTAATTCCACACTCTGCATTTTTACATTTAAGACAATCACCTTTACAAATAAATGGATAAAACTTATTACCTTTTCTGAAATAAATAGGTACATCTATTCCTTCACAATTATTGCTGCTCATAAATTCTTTATTTAAACCTATTATTTTACCATTTTTTTTCTCATATTCCATACATAGCGCAAAGGAAATTTTAAATTTATCGCATATCTCCCTTAAAAATGAAAAAATATTTTTTCTGTAATTTATATGTGCATGCAACCACATTCCAATCTTCTCACAATAAAGATTTTCTATTTTTTGTCTTATTTTATGTCCGAACTCAAATTGGATATGGGTTAAAATATCACTCTTTATTGTAATTGGGATATCCATAACGCTCGCAATAATATGTTTTGCTCCACTATCAACTGCTTTTTTAATCAGTAAAATCAAATCTTTTTTATTATCTGTGATAAATGGTATTATAGGGTCAATTCTACAAACACAATGTATACCATTTTTAGACAAATTTTCAATATTTTTAAAAAGTTGTTTGGTCTTTGCTCCTTTTTTCATCAATCTTTGTCTTATCATTTCATAAGGTGTTAAAATTGTAATCTGACCAAAAGAATGGGGATTTACTTTTATTTTTTCTATTATATTATCTGGAATTTTCTCTTTTGTCACAAACTCAATAGGAATATTTTTTTCAATAAATAGTTCAATTGTTTTTTCTGAAATATGATAAATATTTTCAAGTGACTGAAATGGCTCTGTTACAGGTGAAAGATAACCACAGAAAGTAAGATTTATATTTTCAATCTGTTCTTTTAAATTTTCAACAAAATTTTCATAAACAAAAATGATTTTTTCTTTTCTTGCTCTTTGAAAATTACCTGGATAACTTAAAGCATAACAGAAAAAACAACCAACTTCACAGCCAATATAAGGATTTAGAAGTATTCTTTCAGATACACATTCTCTTTTTCCTGGATACCAGTTATGTATTTTCTTTTCAGATTTAACCTTTATATGAGGTAGTATTTTGCTATTTAACATTTTTGATTTTTAGTTCCTATTTGTATATAATTAAAATATGCAGTTACTATTAATTATAAACTTTGTCTTGATGTTAATTATTATACTACTTTTACTATTTAAAAGAGAAACAGATACAAAAGATATTATTTTAAAACAGGATGAAATAAAGGAAAAAATACTTGGAATTTCTAAGGAATTGTCTGAAAATCTTTTAAATACAAGACATCTTTTAAATCAGGAAATAATAAATATCTTGAAGAATACAGAAATGTTAATACTTGACCAGGTAAATAAAACAATTTCTACCTTAGGAACAACAGATACAAACTTACAACAAAGAATGGAAAATTTAAGAACTCAATTACACCAGACATTAACAGATACTGTAAAAAATCTAACAAATTCTATAAATTCAGCCACAACTCACCTAACTTCAAATCTTGATACAAAACTTGAACAACTAAATAAAAGATTTGCTGATACTACTGGATTAATAACAGATCTAAATTTAAAAGTTGGCCAACTGAGTAAATCAGCAGAAGAGTTAAGAAAATTAAATGAAGAACTTAAAACTGCTTTAACAAGTCCAAAACTTGGTGGAAATATAGGAGAACAAATACTTGAGAACATGTTGAAAAATATATTACCAAAAGAAGTATATAAATTGCAGTACTTTATATCTCCTGGAAATACAGTTGATGCTGCAATATTTATTGAGAACAAATTTATTCCAATTGATGCAAAATTTCCTGTTATGTCTTATAAAAGAATGGTAAATTCAAAGGAAGAAGAGTATGAAAAAAACAAGCAGGAATTTATAAAAGTTGTGAAAGATCATATAGATAAAATTTCAAAATATATACAACCAGAAAGAGGATCATTTAATTTTGCCTTTATGTATATTCCAAGTGAACCAATTTTTTATAGTTTATTGATAAGTGAAGATAAAGACGGAACTTCAATTTTCAACTATTCATGGTCTGAAAAAAGAGTTTTACCTGTTTCCCCTCAGAGTTTATTCGCATATTTAAATATAATTCTGCTTGGTTTAAAAGGTAAAATTATAGAAAAAAATGCTGAATATATACTTAAAGCATTTGAAGGAATGGGTAAAATTTTTGATAACTTAAGAGATTCTTTTGAAAAATCATTTAAACAGTTGAAATATACAAGTTCAAACTTTGAGGATGCGAAAAATCTACTTGATAAATTTGAATCAGAGTTCAGAAATTTACAAAAAATTAAAATTGAAAAATTAGAAGAAAAATAAACTGAAAAAATGGAAAATTATACACCAATGCTTAACCAATATCATAGTATAAAAAAAAATTATCCTAATTGCCTTTTATTTTTTCGCCTTGGTGACTTCTATGAGATGTTTTATGAAGATGCTAAAATCGCTTCAAAAATCCTTGACCTTGTTCTAACTTCAAAACCCGCTGGAAAAAGCGGGAAAATCCCTATGTGCGGTATACCATATCATGCTGCAGACAATTATATTTCAAAATTGATAAAAAATGGATATAAAGTTGCAATATGTGAGCAGGTTGAAGACCCAAAAAAAGTAAAAGGGATTGTAAAAAGAGATGTAGTAAGGGTTTTGACGGCAGGAACATATATTGACGAAACAAATCCTGATGCAAAGTACCTTTTTTCATTATATTTAGATGATAATAATTTTGGTTATTCTTTTATAGAAAGTGGTGGATGCGTGATATATGCAAATCAAAGTGATGACAAAATAAAAATAATTGAGATTATCCATAAATTACCAGTTTATGAAATTATTTATCCATCGGATAAAAAAGAAAAAATAAATGAATTGTTTTCAAATCCTCTTTTAAAACTCAAAAATGTAACTCTCACCGAAATTGATGACTGGCGCTTTAATTATGAAATCTCAAGAAAAAATATTCTTGAAACTTTTAAAATTAATAGTTTAAGTGGTTTTGGTATTGAAAATCTTCAATATTCTCAAATGTCAATAGGTCCATTAATTGATTATTTAAAAGAAACAAATAAAAGTGAACTTTTCCATATTGACAGGATTTCATTATATAAAAGCGATGAATTTGTCTATATTTCGCCTTCTGCCTTAAAAGGACTTGAAATTGAACAACTTATAAAAATTATTGATAAAACTGACACACCACTTGGAAAAAGGCTTTTAAAATACTGGGTTTTGCATCCTTTAACAGATATAAAAGAGATAGAAAAACGATTAAATATTGTTGAATATTTTATAAAAAACAAGGAATTAAAAGAAAAATTGAAAAAAATTCTTTCAGATATAAAAGATACGGAAAAATCACTAACAAAAATAAGTTATGGCTATGGTTCTGTAAAGGATATCATAGAGATAAAAAAACTTGCAAATAAAGTAGAAAAAATTATTGAGTTTTCAGGAGAAATTTTTGAAAAATTTGATTATTTTGAGATTGAGGATATTCCTGATTTGAGAGATTTACTTAATCAGGCAATTGATGAAAATATACCATCTGTTAACTTTGAAGGGAAGATTATAAAAAAGGGATTTAATCAGGAAATTGATAGATTGAGGGAAATAAAGGAAAATAGTGAAAATTATTTGGCAAAGTATCAAAAAGAGGAAATTGAAAGAACAGGAATAAGTTCTTTAAAAATTGGTTTTAATAAAGTTTTTGGATATTACATTGAAATTACAAAGGCAAATTTAAAACTTGTTCCGCCTGATTATATAAGAAAACAAACGCTTGTGAATGCTGAAAGATTTACGACTGCAAAATTAAAAGAATTTGAACAGGAGATCTTATCAGCAGAAGAGAAAATAATAAGTATTGAAAATGAAATATTGGAGAAAATAAAGCAGGAAATATTGAAAAACTCACATAAAATAAATTTGATAAATGAAACTATTGCAAAATTAGATGTCTTACTATCTTTTTCTGAACTTGCAATTGAAAATAATTACATAAAACCAATTGTTGATAAAAGCACAACAATTGAAATAAAACAAGGAAGACATCCAATAGTAGAAAAGTTTACAGAAAATTTTATTCCAAATGATACACTGATAGATACTTTAGAAAATTATCTTTTAATTATAACAGGTCCAAATATGGCTGGAAAATCAACATATATAAGACAGGTTGCTTTAATAGTTTTACTTGCTCAAATCGGTTGTTTTATACCTGCAAAATATGGAAGAATTGGTTATGTTGATAAAATCTTTACAAGAATTGGAGCACAGGATGAATTAATAAAAGGTTATAGTACTTTTATGGTAGAAATGCTTGAAACAGCAGAGATATTGAATAATTTAACTGAAAGAAGTTTAATAGTTATAGATGAAATAGGTAGAGGAACAAGCACATATGATGGTTTTTCTCTTGCATGGAGTGTTGCAGAATATTTACAAAGAAAGAAAGTAAGAACACTTTTTGCTACTCATTTTCATGAAATAACTGCGCTCGGGAAATATAAAGGAGTGAAAAATTATAATGTAGTAGTAAAGAAATATGGAGATGAAATAATCTTTCTTCATAAAATTATGGAAGGTGCAACAGATGAAAGTTATGGAATTTATGTTGCTAAACTTGCAGGGATCCCTGAAAATGTTCTAAAAAGAGCAAATGAAATTCTTACAAAACTTGAACTTGAAGGGACTATAAAAGATAAAATTATTGGAGAAATTGAAATTGAACATCCATCCCTTTTTTCTTTTGAAGAAAAAAGTAAGATTGAAGAATTGAAGAATGAAATTAAAAATCTTGAAACAATAAAAAATGAAATTAAAAATCTTGAAATTGACACGCTCACACCTATTGCCGCTCTTCTAAAACTTAAAGAACTTAAAGAAAAAATAAATGGGAAAAGTTAATTTTTTACCTGAAGAAGTTATAAGTAAAATAGCAGGTGGTGAAGTAATAGAGAGTCCTGCATCTGTTTTAAAAGAACTTATTGAAAATTCAATTGATGCAAATAGTAAAAAAATTGAAATTAAAATAGAAAATTCAGGTAAAAAACTTATATATGTTAAAGATGATGGAGAAGGAATAGAAGCAGATGATATAGAAAAAATATTTGGAAGATATTCTACAAGTAAAATAAGAACAAAAGAAGACCTTTATAATATAAGAACACTTGGATTTCGCGGAGAAGCACTTTATAGTATTGGTGCTGTTGCTGATGTAATTTTAAAAAGTAAAACAAAAAATAGTGATATTGGAAAAGAGATTCATATAAGGGGTGGAAAAAAATTAAGTATAAAAGAATGTGCTATGCATGATGGAACAATTTTAGAGGTAAGAGAATTATTTTTTAATATACCAGCAAGAAGAAAATTTTTAAAATCAGATATTACTGAATTTAGAAAAGTTTTTAATATTTTTATTCAATATGCAATAGGTTTTCCAGAGATAAATTTTATATTTGAAAATGAAAACAAAACAATTTTAAATCTAATCCCATCTGAAAATTATTTAAAAAGATTTTGCGAGATTTTAAACCTAAACGAAGACTATTTGATATACAGACAAAAAAAAATTGAAAATATTGACCTTGAAATAATTATAGGTGATATTAATTTAAAAAGGCCACAAAAAAATATGCAGTTTATTTTTGTAAATAGAAGACCTGTGTATAATTATATCCTTTCTTCAGCAATAAATAATTTTTACCAATCATTTTTTTCATCTGAATTCTTTCCTGTATTTGCTGTTTATTTACAAATTGCAAATCAAAATATAGATGTGAATATACATCCTACAAAGAGAGAAGTAAAAATTAAAGATGAAGATCGGATAGCAAAGAAAATTATTGATATAATTAATGAAATTTTGAAAGAAGGAAAAATCAAAAAAATTGAAGCGGAGAGGAAATATTTAGGACAGAAAGAAAAAGTAAGAATAAATGAAAAAATAAAAGAAGAAAATAATTTAATCTTTCAAACTAAAAAAACAGAAGAAAAAGAAATCTATGAATTATTTAAGGAGGAGAAAATAAAAGTAATTTTAAGAGAAAAATTAAAAAGGAGTTGTTTTATTGGAGTTTTTAAATCTAAATATTTAATTTTTGAATCAGATGATTCTCTATTAATAGTTGACCAGCATGCAGTGATGGAAAGAATTAACTATGAAATCTTTATTAATCAGATTGAAAAAGGAAAAATTCAGATACAGCAGATTTTAACTCCAATTATTATTGAACTTAATTATGAAGAAATGATAATCTGGGAGAAAACAGCGAAAATTTTAGAAAGATTTGGGTTCCTTACAACAAGATGGAGTGAAAATAAAATAGCAATACATGGATACCCTTCATTGATAAAGGATATAGAGTTTGCAATAAGAAATATTTTAGATGAAAAAGACATAAAAAAATATGATAAAGAAGAGGTTTCAAAAAGAGCATGTAGAGTTTCAATTATGGCAGGAGAAAAAATTACAGACAAAGAGGCAAAATATTTAATTGAGAAATTGGCAAAGTGTAAAAATCCTTTCGTTTGTCCCCATGGAAGACCAATAATAATAGAGTTAACAGAGAATTTTCTTGATAGACAGTTTTTAAGATAGATTTTTATTTAAAAACAAATCCTGTCTCTTTTGCCCATAAAAGCAAATCAAGTTCAGATGGTTTAATATTAATTTTTTTTGAAAATTCAATAAATTTTTTTTCAATTTCAAGATATTTTTTTTGAGACAATCTCTCTGGAATCTCTTCTATAATATTATACATTTTTAAATTTTTTAAAATATGCCTATCAAGAATTGCAATATTATCTCCAAGGCCTATATTTCTTAAAAAGTGACTTGTCTCTTTCATCCCAAAGCCCTTTATTTTTTTAACAAGAAATTTTCTAAGAGCATGGATATCTTTGGTATTTTTTATATAATCTTTTAAATTTTCTCGAAAAAATTCTTTTCTTGCCTCAATTATATAGTTTGCTTTCTTCTTGTTAAATCTAATTTTTTTCAAATTTTCAGCAATCTGTTTTTCTGTCCCATAAAAAAGTAAATTTTGATTTATTAACATCTCTATTGTTTGCCAGCAAATTTCTGCTTTTGTTTGTGGAGTTAAAAGACAGAAACATAATTCAGCAAAAATTTCTTTATCATCCTTTTTTTCGCTAAATTCTTTCAATCTATTTCTAATTTCAAACTTAAATTTTTTATAAACTTCTTTAAGTTCTTTTATATTTTCCATTTAAATAAAATTAAATAAAAATGTCTCTGGCAACACCTACTCTCCCACCTCCTCGCGAAGGCAGTACCATCGGCGTCGGGAGGCTTAACGACCGTGTTCGGGATGGGAACGGGTGTTGCCCTCCCGCTATGGTTGCCAGAGACATTATAATTATACCCTATTTTATTTCTCTCTGTCAAGTCCTCCTAAAAATACCTATAAGGTGTAAAATTCAGGGACGGGGGTGGTATTTTTTGTAGATTTCTTTTATTTTTTTTCTATTTAAGTGGGTATATATTTCTGTTGTTGCTATTGATTTATGCCCAAGTAATTCCTGAAGAACTCTTAAATCTAATCCCCTTTCAAGTAAATGAGTAGCAAAAGTATGTCTTAATGTATGGGGTTTAACATTCTTCTCAATTCCAGCATATTTTGCATATTTTTTTACAATCTTCCAGACACTCTGTCTTGAAATCTTTTTATTCTGATTATTAAGAAACAAATAACTATCTATACCATTTCTTTCTTTTAAATATTGCCGTAAAAGTTCTATCGCTGTTTTGTTTAAAAGACATATCCTTTCTCTATTACCTTTACCCTTAACTTTTATAAAACCATTTTCTAAATCAATGTTACTTAATTTTAAATTGCAAAGTTCAGAAATTCTTAAGCCAGAACTGTAAAATAATTCAAGAATTGCAAGATTTCTTAAATGTTTCCTTGAAATTTTCTCTACATTTAATAATTTTTCAACCTCTTGTTCTGTCAAAACATCGGGTAATTTTTTTTCTATTTTAGGACTTTCAATATTTATTTCTAAATTTTTAATCAATCCCCTTGCTATAATGAATTTATAAAAGCTCCTTATACTTGATATTATTCTTACAATGCTTGTTGAAGAGTAACTCTTTCTTTTCAAAAATATAATAAATGAAGTAAAAGTTTCGTAATCAACTTTGTTAGGATTTATCCTTTTTTCTTCTATAAAATTTTTAAATTTATAAAGGTCGTTTTTATATGCTAACGCAGTATTTAAAGAAAGATTTTTTTCAATAAGTATATGATTAATAAATTTATCTATCAGTTGCTCAAATTTCATTTATTCATCCTTTCTTTCACAAGTTGTTCAAATTCTGCCTCTGAAATGATTTTTACTCCAAGTTGTTTTGCTTTTTGTAGTTTTGAACCTGGTTCCATTCCACAAATAAGATAATTTGTCTTTTTTGAAACTGAATCAGTTACTTTTCCACCAAGTTTTTTAATATAATCCTGGATTTCATCCCTTGAATAATTTTCTAATGTGCCTGTGATTACGAAGGTTAAACCTGAAAGAATATCTTTTTTTTCTTCTACTTTTTCTTTTTCCATCCTTACACCTGCTTTTTTCAATTTTTCTATGACTTTAAGATTTTCCTCATTTGAAAAAAATTCAACTATGCTTTCAGCCATTATAGGTCCTATCTCAGAGATAGAAGACAATCTTTCAATTGTTGCATTTTTCAGTTGATCTATAGAACTAAATTCATCAGCAAGAATTTCACTTGCATGAACTCCTATGTGTCTTATTCCAAGAGCATATATTAGATTTGCAAAAGGCCTTGTTTTACTTCTTTCAATCGCTTCAAGTAAATTTCTAATAGATTTGTCTCCCATTCTTTCTATATTTATTAAGTCATCATATTTGAGATAATAAATATCTCCATAATCTGAAAGGAGTCCTTTATCAACAAAAATATTAACCCATTTTTCTCCAAGTCCTTCTATATCCATTGCATCTCTTGAGGCAAAATGAATAATCTTTTCTTTTACCTGTGCAGGACATCTTATATTGGGACACCTTATTGCAACTTCTTCAACATCCTTTACTACTTTACTTCTACATACAGGACAAAACTCTGGAAAAGGAATATCTTTTTCTTCCCCAGTCCTTGCTTCAGGAATTACTTTTACAATTTTTGGAATTATCTCTCCACTTTTCTCAACAAAAACTCTATCTCCAATTTTTACTCCAAGACGCTTAATTTCATCAAAATTGTGCAGTGTTGCTCTTGAAACAGTAGTTCCACTTACAACAACTGGCTCAAGTATTGCAACAGGTGTCAATGTTCCTGTTCTACCTACCTGAATTATTACATCCTTTATAATTGTTGAAACTTGTTCAGCAGGAAATTTATATGCAACTGCCCATCTTGGACTTTTGGTTGTAGTCCCCAATGTTCTCTGTAAATCAACTGAATTAACTTTAACTACCATTCCATCAATATTATAAGGTAAAGAAAATCTCTTTTCCTGCCATTCATTACAGTATTCAATAACTTCATTTATATCTTTACAGAGTTTTCTATAAGGACTAACTGGAAAACCAATTTCTTTAAGGAAGTTTAAAATTTCCCAGTGAGTTTTAGGACCGTTATTTAAAAAACCTTGATATATAAAGATTTGAAGATTTCTCTGAGCAACAATTTTAGGGTCAAGAAGTTTTAATGAACCTGCAGTAGCATTTCTTGGATTTGCAAATAAAACTTCTCCTTTTTCTTTTCTTTCCTTATTTAATTTTTCAAAATCATCTCTTCTAATATAAACTTCTCCCCTTACTTCAATAGATTGTTTATATTTTATCTTTAAAGGTAATGTTTTTATTGTTTTTAAATTTTCTGTTATATCGTCTCCTCTAAATCCATCTCCCCTTGTAACTCCAAGAACAAATTGAGCATTTTCATAATACAAGGAAACTGCAACACCATCAAATTTAAGTTCAACGACATAATCAAGATTTTTAACATCAGCCATTCTTTTAACCCTCTCATCAAATTCAATCAATTCTTCTGCTGAATATGTATTATCCATACTCAACATGGGGACTTTATGTTCTACTGTTCTAAATCCTTCAAGTACCTGACCTCCTACTCTTTGAGTTGGAGAATTTGGTAATTTATACTCTGGATATTTTTCTTCAAGTTCAACAAGTTCTTTATATAACTGGTCATATTCATAGTCACTTATAACTGGATTATTTTCAACATAATACATATAGTTGTAATACTCAATAAGTTTTACAAGTTCTTCTATTCTTTCCTTTGGACTCTTATTTTTAGCCATACTTCCCTCCTTCTTACTTCTATCTACAAAGATGACTTAATTTCTTTAAAATTTCAAACTTTTCTTTATCTTTTATTTTTGCCTTGTCAATTATATTCTTCAAAAAAATTATCGTTCTATCATAATTTTTTATGTCAAGTGGATATGGATGGCCATCTTTACCTCCAAAAGCGAAAGAAAATTTTGCAGGGTCATCAAACGAAACCAAATCTCCATAAATAATTTCTGATATCAAACATAAAGCCCTTAATGTTTTAATCCCTATATTTTCTGTTAAGATAATATCTGAAAAAGATTTTATTTCTCTTTCTTTCAATTTACAGAAGTTTTTGTATAATCTTTCTATATTAAATTTACTTTCTACATAATGATGGGAAGGAAGCAAAAGTTTTTTACCTGTATTGAAAATTGAATGAGAGATGTTTTGAATGTTCTTAATTTCTTTTATCAATTTATCGGGACTTTCAAAACTTAAAAATTCAATCATATTATTTTGAAGTTTTTCACAATTTTTATCAACTAAATTCAAGACATATTTTTCTTTTTTTAAAGATATAATACCTGAATGGGGATCAATAATAAATTTTTTATCTTGCGAATTTGTTATTTTATTGAACCATTGATATCTTCTTGCATATCTTGTTTCTGAATTCATTCCCTGCTGTATTACTGCCCAATTTCCATTTTTGTCAACAAAGATAGTATGGTGATAAAGATGATATCCATCCTGAATACAGTTATTATCTATTTTACTTGTTAGTTTAGAAATAAGAATATAGTTTTCTTTCTTTTCAATAAATTTATTATTTTCTATTTCTTGCAGAGTTAAAAGTCCATTCTTCCCTTTCCCCCCAAAAATAAAAATACCATATTCAGGATTCTTATTAAAAACATCCTTTAAAGCATGGCAAACTGTGGTAGTAACACCTGATGAATGCCAGTCAAATCCTGAAATACATCCAAGAACTTGAAAATAAAAAGGGTCTGATAATCGTTTCAAAAATTCTTCTGTTCCAAACTCAAAAATTATTATTTTCCCTATTTCAAAAAGTATCTTTTTCTGTCTTTCAAAAAGATATTTTGGTGCTGTGCCATAATGCAAAGGCAATTCTGCTATATTCCTTTCCATATTTTATAGTTTAAAACCAAGAGAAAAAAATGTAAAATTTTATAAATGGAAAATTTAATAAATATATACAACAAAATTTATAAAGTGATAAAAGATGAATTTGAGTTTGAAAATCAAATAAAAAGGATTTATTTATTTAATGAAATCAGGAAAGTTGCATTTCTATCTCTTCCTCCTCACTGCACTTCTCTTTTAATCATTCTACCAGGAGCAGGTTTTAATAAAAAAACAGAGAGATTACTGTATAAAAATTTTCAGTATTTATTAAAAGACAATATTGGTATATGTATTTATATTTTAAATGACGGGAATTTAAATAAAGAAGATTATATTTTTTTTGAATATTTTAAAGAAAAAATTGGAGAAATTAGGGGATTAGTTAAATATATAAAAGATGAGTTAAAAATAAGAGATATAAATCTTTTAGGAATAAGTTTTGGGGGGATAATCGGTTTTATTGTTACAGCATTGGAAAAAGACATCAAAAAATCTATCTTTTTCATCTCTGGTGTAAATTTAGAATTTATTACATGGAGAAGTTTACTTCGTTTTAAGTTAAAAAAAGAGTGTAAAAGAAATGTTTGTAAAAAGATGCATAAAATTTATAAAAATCTGATAAAAAATAATCTTTACGATGAAATATTAAATCTTCCAAAAAAATGTTTTCTTTACGAACCCCTTACATATATAAATAATCTGAGAGATAGAAAAATACTGATGATAAATGGGATTTTTGATATGATAGTGCCATTTTACTGTGCGTTAGAAGTAAAAAAATGGTTAAAAAATATAAAAATTTTATGGTATCCATCAACTCATTTAACATTTAAATTTTTCTTTCCTATTGTAAAAAAGAGAGTTTTAAATTTTTTGAAAAATGAAAATATACACAGGAATTGACATAACTGAAATTGAAAGATTTAAAAAGGCATATGAAAAATATAAAGAAAAATTTCTTAAAAAAATCTTTTTTAATGATGAACTTGAATTTTTAAAAGGAAACCTGTTAAAGATGTGTATTTCTTTTTCTTTTAAAGAAGCAATCTGGAAAACACTACCAGAACAAATCCAGCAGAAATTACTTTTCAAAGATATAAAAATTGGATGGGACAAAGGCAATCCTTTTTTATTAGAAATAATAGAAAATTATGAAATTGTCTTTTCTTATTCAACAACTGAAAAATATGTAGTCGCTTTTGTTTTATTGATTGAACCCTGAATTGACAATTAATTGATATGTATCAAAAGCAATTCTTAATTCCTCATTTGTAGGAATAACAAAAATTTTAACTTGAGAAGAATCTTTACTTATTTCTCCTTCTTTTCCTACAATTTCTTTATTCTTCTCTAAATCTAAAACAATGCCAAAAAGTTCCATATCATTCAAAGATTTTTCTCTCACAAGAGGAACATTTTCTCCAATCCCTCCTGTAAAAATAATGGCATCAACCTTACCAAGTACAGCCATATAACTACCAATATATTTTTTTAATCTATAACAGAACATATCAATTGCTAAAGTGACTTTTTCATCTTTATTATAAAGAGGTAATAAATTTCTAAAATCATTTGAAACTTCAGAAATCCCGAGTAAACCACTTTTTTTATTTAATATTTCACTCACTTCAGAAATATCTAAATTTAATCGTTCTAAAAAATAGAGAATAACTCCAGGATCCAAGTCACCAGACCTTGTTCCCATTATCAAACCTTCAAGAGGAGTTAATCCCATACTTGTATCAAACGACTTTCCATTTTTAATTGCTGTTATACTACATCCATTCCCAAGATGACAGGTAATTGCATTTAATTCATATTTACCTTTTCCCATAATTTCGGAGACCCTTCTTGCAACATACCTGTGAGAAGTCCCATGAAATCCATATTTTCTTATTTTATACTTTTCATAAAAACTATAAGGGATTGCATAAAGATTAGAAACTTTTGGTAATGTGGTATGAAAGGCAGTATCAAAAGCAGCAACCTGAGTAGATTTAGGGAAAATCTTAATACATCCTTTTATTCCTGATAAATTGTGTGGATTATGTAGTGGAGCAAGAAAAATATAATCTTCAATTTTTTTTATTACATTTTCATCTATTATAACGCTCTTTTCAAAACCTTCTCCACCATGAACAACCCTATGCCCTACTCCTTTTATTTCCTCAATGTTTTTTATTTCATTTTCAAGAAGTGTATTCGCAATAAGTTCAAGTCCAATCTGATGGTTATCTATTTTTATTTTTTTTTCTAATTTTGTTTTTCCAATATATTTGAAAATAGAAATTTCTTCTCCAATTTTTTCTACACTCCCATAAGAAATAAGAGTTTCTTCAGGCATCTCAAATAACTTAAATTTTATAGAAGAACTACCACAATTGATAACAAGTATTTTCATTTTTTCAAAAGGTATTCTTTAATAAATTCAACTGCATCACCAACTGTTTTTACATCAAGTGCCTTTTCTTCATCCATCTCTATACCAAATTCTTCTTCAAATGCTGCAACAAGTTCTAAACTTTGAACACTTTCAGCACCAAGATCTTCTACGAATTTATCTTTAAGTTCAATTTTATCTTTATCAATACCAAGAACCTCTGAAATTACTTTTTTCACTCTTTCAATTATTTCAGTATCATTCATAAATCCTCCTATTTTGAAATTTTTCTACTTTTTTCAATATATGTTTTTCTTTCTGTTTCTGTCATCTCGTAAATATTTCTAATTGCTGCTTCCTCCTCTTTTAAAAGTTCTCTATTTCTTCTCTTCATTGAAATTCTTACTGTTTCCAAGGAAGATTCAAGTCCATAACCCTTCATAAATTTTCCATTTACAAACCATATAAATGAAGGAAAATATTTTGGAAGTATATTATTTGCTGTTATATTACACATTATACCAACTATTGTTCCAGTATTAAAAAGTGTTCCAATACTTGTTTTTGTATGGTCACCTATAAAAGAACCGACCTTTAATTGTCCTGTATCCACTGGTTTACCATTTAAATATACGCTCACATTTGAATAATCATTTTTTAAATCGCTATTTGTTGTTAAAGCACCAAGATTTACAAATTCTCCTACATAACTATGGCCTATAAAACCATCATGATATTTGTTGGAATAGGAATGAAAAATGCTTTCTTCAACCTCTCCACCAATCCTGCAAACAGGTCCAAAACTATTCCCTTCTCTTATTTTTGCACCTGGCATAATCTGTGTATTTTCTCCTATATATGAAGGACCAATTATTACTGAAAAAGGAAAAATCTTCACTCCTTCATCTATATATACAGGACCTTCACTTACATCAATTACTACAGAAGGATAAATTTCTGCTGTAGAAGCAATAAAAACATCTTTTTCTGAACCATAAATGCATGCTTTATCAGAAAATTTTCCTAAAATTCCTGCTTTATTTCTTTTTTTAAATTCAAATTTTATCAATTGTAAGTTATAACAAATTAAATCCCAAGGATATTTAATGATAGTAAAATCTGTCTTTTTCGTTTTTAAATTACTCAATAAATTTTTCAAAAACTCATCTATATCTCCATTCCAGTATTTATTCACATTTTCTCTTTTTATCAAACCATAAACAATTTCATCATCTTTTATATATATCTCCTCTTCCTTTAAATCAAATTCCACATCTCTATCAATTAACCATCTTCCATTTATAATTAAAACATCATCTTTTAAAAAGTCCTCTTCATTTACTTTATAATTAAACTTTTTCTTGCAAAGATCTTTCAAATAATCTCTTACAAACAAAATCACATCTCCTTCTGGTAAAATAGAAACAATTTTTTCTAAAATTGAGTTAAAACCACATCTCAATTCAAAAACTACCTTCAAATAAGAAATAGGTGTAAGATTAATCCAATTTCTGTCTTCATAAATTAATATTTTCATATTTACTCCTTTTAATTCATTAAACAAGTAATAACAGTTGTAATAATTATATCTTTTACTTTTGCTCCTCTTGATAAATCACTCACTGGTTTTGCAAAACCCTGAAGAATAGGTCCATATGCTTCTGCATTTCCTAAATATTGAGTTATTTTATAAGCAATATTACCTGAATTTAAATCAGGGAAAATTAAAACATTTGCCTTACCTCCAACAGGTGAAAAATCCTTTATTTTTCTTCTTGCCACTTCTTCATTTATTGCTGAATCTACCTGAAATTCTCCATCAATATCAAATTCTTTATTTTTCTCTTTTGCTATTTTTACTGCCTTTTGAATTTTTTCTACCAATGGATGAGAAGCAGAACCTTTTGTAGAAAAAGATAGAAAAGCAATTTTAGGGTTAGTTCCAATTAGTTTTTTATAATTTAATCCTGTTGTTATTCCTATTTCTGCAAGTTGATTTTCATCTGGTAGAATATTAACTGCACAATCTGCAAAAAAATAAATTCTCCCATCAGGCAAAACCATTATAAAGAAACTTGAAACTGTCTTTATTCCTTCAAGATATCCAACTGTAAGGGCTGCTGCTTGAATAACATTTGCAGTTGTATTTACTGCACCTGCAACCATAGAATCACAAATACCTGTATCAACGAGTAACCCTCCAAAGACGAGGGGTCTTTTTACCATTTTTTCTGCAATATTTTTATTTATATTTTTTCTATTTTCACAATATCTTTCTACAAGAGTATTAAAAAGTTCAGAATTTTCAGGTTCAATTATTTCAATCTGCGAAATATTTGAAATTCCAAGATTTTTCCCAATTTCATAAATTTTTTCTTTTTTCCCAATAAGAACAGGAAATACTATCTTTTCTTTTAACAATTCAGAAGCAGATAACAAAATTCTTTCATCTTCTCCTTCTGGAAAAACAACCTTTTTATTTAAACTTTTAACTTTTTCAATAAATTCCTGTATTTTATCCATTTTTAAAATAATCTTAATCCTATTTTTTTTTCTGCTTCACTTGCAAATTTATAATATTCTTTTCTTTTTAATTTACTTGCTGCCTCTTCATCTAAAATAATAGTTACTTTTGGATGTAATTGTAACACAGAAGCAGAAATCTGAGAAGTTATTGGTCCTTCAATCGCTTTCGCAACAATCTCTGCCTTTTTTTCTCCATTTGCAAGAAGTATAATTTCTTTTGCTTCAAGTATAGTCCCAACTCCCATTGTAATAGCAAATCTTGGAACATCTTCTATTTTATCAAAAAATCTTGAATTATCTTTGATTGTTTGTTCATCAAGAGCAACCAATCTTGTTCGAGAATTAAGGGAAGAACCAGGCTCATTAAAACCAATATGTCCATCCCCTCCAATTCCAACAACTTGTAAATCAATCCCACCTACTTTTTTAATCATATCTTCATACCATTCACAATATTGTTCTATTTTTTCAATTGGGACTTTTCCATCTGGTACATTTGTATTATCTTTTTTTATATTTATATGATTGAACAAATTAATATCCATAAAATATCTATAACTTTGAGGATGATCCGGAGAGAGTCCGTAGTATTCATCAAGGTTAAATGTAATAACTTTAGAAAAATCAAGTCCTTCTTCTTTATGCATTCTTATAAGTTCTTTATACAATCCAACAGGAGTACTTCCTGTTGCAAGTCCTAAAACACAATTTTCCTTTTTTTGTATTAAATCTTTAACTATTTTTGCTGCTTCTTTACTCATTTCTTCATAATTCTTCTTTATTATCACTCGCATCTTCCCTCCCTTTTTTGTTTTTAAAATTTTCACCTAATTGTTTAAACCCTAAAGAAATTTTTCTATTTTCTGGGTCTATTTCAAGTATCATAACTTCTACTTTCTGCCCTTTTCTTAAAACTTCTGACGGATGCTTAATTGGATTGTCTGAAATATTTGAAATATGTAAAAGCCCATCAATCCCTTTTTCTAATTCTATAAAGGCACCAAAATCTGTTATATGATAAACTTTACCTGTAACAACACTTCCAACCGGATATTTCTTTTCAATTTCAGGCCATGGATTTGGTTCAAGTTGTCTTAAACTGAAAGAAATCTTTTTTTCATCTTTTTTAATGTCTATAACCTTAACTTTCAATGTATCTCCAGTCGTTACTATTTCTGAGGGATGTTTAATTCTTCCTGTCCATGAGAGTTCGGATATATGAAGAAGACCTTCAACCCCTTCTTCAAGTTTAATAAACACGCCATAATCTGTAATATTAACAACCTTACCTTCAACTATTGAACCAACTGGATATTTTTCTTCAACTTTATCCCAAGGATTTTGTGTCTTTTGTTTTAACCCAAAAGAAACGACTTGCTTATCCAAATTTATATCAAGAACAACAACTTCTATTTTCTCACCAATACTCAAAAGTTGAGAAGGATGACTTATTCTGCCCCAACTCATATCATTTATGTGTAGAAGTCCTACAATGCCATGTTCTATTTCTATGAAAGCGCCATAATCTATAATATTTTTCACAACTCCTTTGACAAGTTGATTCTTATTTAAACTTTTCAGATACTCTATTTTCTGCCTTTCTTTTTCTTCTTCTATATATTCTTTTCTTGAAACAACAATATTTTTTCTTAAAGTATCAAATTTTAATATTTTAAAAAATGTTTTCATCCCTACATATTCGTTCGGGTTTTTAATCGTTAATACGTCTGTCTGAGAAGAAGGTAAAAAGGCAGTCACTCCAATATCAACTCTATAGCCCCCTTTAACTCTTTTAAATATAACGCCTTCAACAGGAATATTATTTTTAAATTTTTCTTCTAATTGTTCCCAACATAACATAATATCTGCTTTTTCTTTTGACAATGGAATAAGTCCATTTGTATCAGGATCTAAAGATTCAATAACTACATAAACTTCCTCACCTTTTTTCAATTCATTCATTCTACTTTTAAATTCTTCTTTCAAAACCACACCTTCTGATTTAAATCCAATATCAATAATGACCTCTTCTTTTATAACATCCACTATTCTACCTTTAATTAATGAACCAGGTCTAAAACTTTCTATTTTTTCTTCTAAAATTTTATTAACATTTTCTTTTGCCATTTAGGCCACCTCCTTATATCCAAATTTTTTTAAATATTCTATCACCTCTTTTATAAAAAAATCAGGTGTTGAAGTTCCTGAAACAATTCCTACATTATTAAAACTATTGAAATTTATTTTACTTAAATTTGAAAAATTTTCAACAAAAAAACAATATTTACATTCTTTTTTGCAAATTTCAAAAAGTTTTTTAGTATTTGAACTTTCCTTTCCACCGAGCACCAGAACCGCATCTACTTTTTTCGCTATCTCAATACTCTCTTTTTCTCTTTCTTCTGTAACTTTACAAATAGTATTTAAAACGAGTATCTCCTTTGTTTTAACCAATTTAATAATATTTTTTACAATATCAAAATAATAATCAAAATTTAAAGTTGTCTGACTTACAACAGCGACTTTACTTGTTTTTTTGTATTTATATCTTAATATATCTAACTTATTTTCTATTATTTTGATATCTTTCCCATAACCTTTTATCCCTAAAACTTCTGGATGATTTTTGTCACCGATAATTAAAATATTATAATCCATATTACTTAAATCTTCAACTAAATAATGAATTTTTTTTACAAATGGACAGGTCATATCATAAATTTTAAAATTTGAATTTTTTAATTTTTTTATTTGATTTTTAGAAAGACCGTGAGACCTTATCAAAAAGTGTTTTTCTTTAATATCTTCTATTGAATTATAAACTTTAAGACCTTTTAATTTAAGTTTCTCCATTACAAGTGGATTATGAACGATGTCCCCAACTGTAGATAAGGATTTTAACTCATCAAGTAATTTTTCAGTTGCTTCAACTGCCCTTTTAACACCAAAACAAAAGCCAACATTTTTTGCAACAATTATTTTTTTCATTGAAGTTTTCTAATTTCCTCTATTACTCTTTTGCTTATTTCTTCATAACTTCCTTTGTCAAAATAAAGTGGTTTCCCAATTATCACTTCAATTTTTTTTAATCTTATAAATTTACTATTCATAGGTAATGCCTTATCTGTTCCTTTCAATCTCACAGGGATAACAGGAACTTTACTTTTTAATGCAATAAGACCAATGCCTGGTTTCCCTTCTTTAATTAATCCATCTTTACTTCTTGTCCCTTCTGGGAAAAAAACAATACCTTCTCCTCTTTTTAAAACCTCTATTGCTTTTTTCAAAGATAAAGGCATTTTACTCTCTCTATCAAGAGGAATTGCTCCTAAAATTCTAACTAAGGAAGAAAGAATTTTTATTTTAAAAAGAGAAGTTTTAGCCATATAGTATAGTTTTCTGGGACATGCATATCCAATTGTAGGTGGGTCGAGATAACTTAAATGATTAGAAGCAATAATAAATCCTCCTTTTTTTGGAAAATTTTCTCTCCCTTTGATTTTAATTAAAAAAAAGAGATTATAAACATAAAAACCTATAAATTTTGATAAAAGATATAAAAAACTTCTCATTTTATTAATTTTTCAATATCTTTAAAATTTTTGTTTTTCTTTAAAAAATCAAGGTCTTTATCTTTTTTAATATAACTCTTTTTATTAAATCCAAGAGAAATAGCAATTTTTAGATTTTTTTCTGCTTTTTCTATATCTCCGAGTAATGAATAATCACATGCCAAATTATAATAAGAAACTGGATCTAAATTTAACATTTCTCCAATTTTTTTATCAATTTTTAAAACATTTTTATAATCCTTTAAAGATATATATATATGAGATAATTGAAAAAGGACTTCAACGAAATCGGGTTTTCTCTTTATTAATTTTTTATAAAAATCTTTTCTTTCAAGTATTCTTTTATTAATTTGTTTCATTTTAAGTAAATATAAAGAATTAAAGTTAATACAAAAAGAATAAAAAATATAAAAAACTTTAGTTTATATTTTTTTCCAATAAGTGTCTTTTTTGTAAACATATATCCAACAAAAGCATAAATTGAAAGCCCGAAGAAAAAACCAAGGAAAACACTAAATAATTTTGTCATTTTTCTAATATATCTTTAACTAATGAAATCCCAACCACTTTTGATTTTAAAACTTTAACACTTTTCCTATTCGGAATAATCCCATCTTTTTTTATCATCATTAAATATTCATGTTTACTCAAAGATGTTTCAGAAATATCAAAAGCATCTGCATCCTTTAAATAATAATAAGATTCATCTTCATCTACAAGTGTCCCTATATATATCCATGATGTTGAAGTATCAATCACTATTTTTTCGTTTTTATAATCTTTCATTTTTCTAAAATTATAGTACAGGGACCATCATTATGAATCTCAACACACATTTTTTTCCCAAATTCTCCTTCAACTATTTTTATATCTGATTTCTTTATTTTCTCAATAAATTTATTATAAATTTTTTCAGCAATTTCTCCTTTCTCTGCCTGTGTAAAATCCGGTCTGTTTCCTCTTTTACAATCTCCATATAGAGTAAACTGTGAAACAACCATTAAATCTCCACCAATATCAACAACTGAATAATTCATTTTTCTATTCTCGTCCTCAAAGATTCTTAAAGATAAAATTTTTTTAATGATATAATCAATTTTACTTTCATCATCCCCAACGCCTATGCCTAAAAAAACAACCAATCCTTTTCCAATTTTCCCTTTTTCTTTGTCTTCTATAAACAATTTTGCTTTTTTAACTCTTTGAATAACCACCCTCATAATATTTTTTATAATATATCAATTTGACAAAATTAACAAATTAAATATAATTTTTAACTATGGAATTTTTAAAAATTGCTGGTTCAGGTAATGACTTTGTAGTTGTTGATAATAGAAAGAATTTAATAAGAAATAAAAAATCATTGGCAATTAAATTATGTGATAGGAAATTTGGAATTGGTGCAGACGGTTTACTCCTGCTTGAGAACTCCAAAAATGCTGACTTTAAAATGAGAATTTTCAATCCTGATGGAAGCGAAGCAGAAATGTGTGGAAATGGATTGAGATGTATTTTAAGATTTATCTATGAAAAATCAATTTCAAAAAAGAAAAATTTAAATATTGAAACAAAAGCAGGCATTCTTGAAGGTAAGATCAAAGGAAAAATTATAAAAGTAAGAATGAAAGTAGTAAATTCGCCAAAATTAAATATAGAAATCCCCATTGAAAATTTTAAGATAATTGGCAATTTTGTAAATACAGGAGTTCCACATACTGTAATATTTGTTGATGATGTAGAAAAGGTAAATTTAGAAGAAATTGGACCAAAAATAAGATACAATAAAATTTTTGGAGAGAGTGGAACAAATGTTGATTGGGTTGAAATTGTAAAAAATGGGATTATAAGAATAAGGACTTATGAAAGAGGCGTTGAAGGAGAAACACTCTCTTGTGGAACTGGTGCTTGTGCATCTGCAATTATAACATCTATAAAAGAAAAATTTAAATCTCCTATATTTGTTATTACAAAAAGTAAAGAAATATTGAAAGTTTATTTTGATAAAGACTTTGAAAAAATTTACCTTGAAGGAAAAACCTTATTGACATTTAAGGGAATCTGGATTGGAAGTTGAAATTTTAATTCTTTTTTCTTTCATTTCTGGAATTCTCTTAAGCGATTATTTTCCATTTTATTATATTTTTTCAATTATACCACTGATTTTTTTACATAGGATTAATAAAAAATTTATTGTCTTGTTTCTATTTTTTTTCATTTTAGGATTTTTTTTAACCGAGAAACATAAAAAAAATCAAAGAAAAGGAAAAATAGAATTTTCACAAATTTCTTTTATTGAAGGTGAAATTCTGGATATTAAAGAAAAAAAGTTTAAAAGAGAAATTAAATTGAAAATAAAAAAAATTTCTCCAATAGATAAAAATATAAATTACAACAGCAAAGTTCTTTTAATAACAAAAAATCAAAATAAGTTTTTACTTGGACAGACATTGAAAATAAAAGATTTTCTTATAAGTCAAGTTAACCCACCAAAAAATCCCTTTGAATTTAATTATAAAAAATTTTTAGAAAGACAGGGGATTTATTACATAGTTGAAACTGATAATATTGAAGTAATTAAAGGAAAAAAGAACTTAAAGATGTTGTCTTCTCTTATCCATAAAAAAATAGAAAAAAGAATTGAAAATTATATGAAATTTAATCCCGACAGTTCTGAATTTGTAAAACTCATTACTATAGGAAGTGATGACCCTCCAGATTTTTTAATAGAAATTGGAATAAAAAGCGGTATATATCATTTATTTGTAATCTCGGGTATCCATGTTCTATTTTTATTTCTATTTTTCAAAATCCTCTTTATTCCTTTCCAGAAAGTAAATAATATTCATCCAAAATTTTTCCCTTCTTTACTTCTTTTTTTCTTATGGTTTTATGCTTTTTTATGCGGATTTCGTATACCTGTGACAAGAGCAGTTTTAATGTTTTCTTTTTATCTTATTTTTGAAATTTTTGAGAGAAAAATTGAACCTTTAAAATCTCTAATTCTTGCAAGTTTTTCATTCCTTTTTATAAATCCTTATAATATATATTCTCTTTCTTTTCTATTATCTTTTTTGTCAACTTATGGAATTATGATAATTCCAAAAAAATTAAATTTTAAAAAAAATTTTATAGCCACTTCGTGTATCTCTACTCTTTCAGCACAATTATTTATTTTGCCGGTAATCCTTTATAACTTTGGTTTTTTTTATCCAACAGGAATAATAAACAATTTGATATTTACTCCTTATATTGGATTTTTAACAATAAACTCTTTTATTTCAATTTTTATACCTATTTTCTTTTTCCCTTTAAATTTTGCAACAGATATCTTTTTGAAACTTCTTACTTTTATATCAAATATTTCTTTTAAAGTAAATATTTATTTCCCACTGTTTTTTGTGTTTATTTACTATTCTCTACTTTTCATTTTTTTCTTACCTGTGAGAAAAAAACTTAAACTTTTCTTTTTATTTTTAATACTCGCATCTTCAATTTTCCAATTTAATTTCAATAAAAATAAAAAGGTGGAAATCACTTTTTTCTCCTCAAAAAACCCCTTTGTTCTTATTGTTGATAAAGGAAAAGGGGCTTTAATTGTTTCAAACAAAATAGAAAACCCTTCTTTTTACAAAACTATACTTTTTAAAACACTAAAAAAGAAAAAAATTAAAATTGATAAAATTATTTTGATTGGAAAGGGATTCTCAGAAAATCTAATTTTTATTTCAAAATATAGCCAGAAAATATATTTCCCACCTACAATCTTAAAGCCCTTTAATTATGAAAATTTTATAAATTATGACAAAGATAAACAAATCCCTTTTTCAGAGAATCTTGTTTTTTATTTCAAAGAGAAAAACCTGATAATTAAGAGTAATAACCTTAAAGTGTTATTAATCCTAAATGAAAACCTTAAAAATTCATTGATAAAAGATAAATATTTTCTTATATATCCAATTGAATTTGGGAAAAATAGGAAAAATGAACAGATAATAAACGACCTTAAAAGTCCCTTTTTTATCCTCCAAAAAAATATAAGAAAATTTGAAAATTTAAAAAATTTATGTCAAAATTATTATTTAAATGTATCAGCAGTTATTATAGATTTAAAAACAGGATTAATTGATTACTGGAAAGAAAATGGTAATAGAAAATATTGAAAAAATTAGAAAGGCAGAACAAGAAAGCGAAAAAATCATAAAAGATGCTGAAATGAAAGTAAAAGAAATCTTTGATACAATAAGTTTTGAACTTGAAAAAATAAGAAAAAATAATGAAAAAAAATTAGAAGAAGTGTTAAAAAAATATAGAAATGAAAAAGATACCGTAAAAAAAGAAAATATAGAAATTTTAGAAAAACAAAAGAAAAAGATTGAAATAGAGTTGAATGAAAAGAGAAAAAAAATTGATGAGATTGCAAACAAAATCTGGGAAGGAATAAAAAAAGAAATTATGCAGTAACAACTTTATTCCTTCCTGTTCTTTTTGCTTCATATAAAGCAGTATCTGCTTTTTTTATCAATTCTGAGTATGTTAATCCATCTTCTGGGAAAGAAGCAATACCAAAACTTATAGTCAAATCTCCATTCGGTTGATTTTCTTCATTAAGAAATTTAAATTCCTTAACAGCAATTCTCAATTTTTCACATATCTTTACAGCATTTTCTTTTGATGTCTCTGGGAAAATTATAATAAACTCTTCACCTCCATATCTACCAACGATATCTGAACCTTTAACGCCTTTTTTTAATATATCTGCTACTGTTTTCAAAACATAATCACCAGTGGGATGCCCATTATTATCGTTATAAAATTTAAAAAAATCAATATCACAAATTGCAACAGAAACAGGTCTATAATTTACCTGACTTTTTGTTAAAATTTCTGCAAAAAGTTTTTCAAAGTGTCTTCTATTATATAATTGAGTTAAACTATCTGTAATTGAAAGAATTTTTATTTTATCAAAAAGTTCTGTATTTTCAATCATCAAGGAGATAGGAACAGAGACCATCCTTAAAAGGTTCAAATCTCTAAATGTAAATTTTTTTTCTTCTTTAGAAAATACACCCAACATACCTACTACTTCCCTTTTTTGATATAAAGCACAAACTATAAATGATTTAACTCCATCATTAGCAAGAAGTTTATACTGAGGGAAAGAAGATACATTATTGACAAGAATTGGTCTTCCTTTAATAGATAATTCCTCTATTAATCCTTCAGGAAGCTTTATATTATCGCCTTTAATACTCATTTTATATCTATCCCCAAAAAGAGTAATAAGGACAATTTCCTTTTTAAAAACATTTTTAATAGTAATTAATATCTTTTCAATAACATCATCAATAGTTATATCTTCTCCAAAAGTTTCTATTATTTCTGTAATAGTTGTTAAAAAGGTGGATTCTATTTTATAATCATTAATCATTAAATCTTTTCTTTCGTTTTCTCTTTGTAAAAACTCAATTTTATTTGAAATGTTAAATCCACAAATAACATCCAAAACTATAATAACAGAAAGAAAAAGATTTAAGGAAATATAATAATATTCAGCAGGGAAAATCTTACCTGTTAAGTAGAGAATATTTATGGAGATAAGAAAGAAAATTATAATTAAAAAAATAAAATTTCTAAAAAATCTCATAAATTGGTTATCCTGTTTCTCCCTTTACGCGATTAACCAATAAAGCAAAATTCTCAGGATGGTTAAATGCAATGTCCGCAAGCATCTTTCTATTTAAATTTATACCATGTTTTTTAATCCTACTTATAAATTCACTATAAGAAATTCCATTTGCTTTGCAGGCAGCAGAAATTCTACTTATCCATAATCTTCTAAAATCCCTTTTTTTCTTTCTTCTATGCATAAAAGCATAAGTTAAACCTTTTTCTGAAAATTCTTTTGCTCTTTTAAATAATTTTGACCTTCCTTGTCTATAACCTTTTGCTCTTTTTAAAACTTTTTTTCTTCTCTTTCTAGAACTGGGTGAATTTTTTGTTTTCGGCATTTTATCTCCTTTTTTAAACGATTTTAACTGTAAGGTAACAATCTCTTCACTGTTTTTATATCTCCTTTATTCTTTAATACCTGTGCTTTTTTTATCCTTCTTTTCCTTTTTGAACTCTTTTTGGAAAGTAAATGACTGCCACCAGCACCATAATGAATTACTTTACCTGTTTTTGTAATTTTAAATCTTTTTGCCACCGATTTTTTTGTTTTAAGTTTTCCCATTTTTTTCTCCCTTTACATCTATTGGAATAAAGGTAACGCTTAACCTTACTCCTTCAAATTTTGGTGCTCTATCTATCTTGCCATATGAAGAAAGTTCTTTTATTAACCTTTCAAGGAGAGTATAACCTCTTTCTTTATAAAGTATCTCTCTACCTTTAAAAAAAACACTAACTTTAACTTTATGCCCCTCTTTTAAGAAATTTTCAATATGTTGTTTTTTAAACTTATAGTCATGTTCACTTGTTTCAGGAGTAAATCTTATTTCCTTCATCTGCATAACTTTTTGTTTTTTCTTTATCTCCTTTTCCTTTTTCTTCTGTTCATATAAAAATCTTTTAAAATCTAAAATCCTGCAAACAGGCAAATTAGTATCTGGAACAATTTCAACTAAATCTAAATTCTTTTCTCTTGCAATATTTAAAGCATCTTTAACATCAAGAATCCCCAATTGATTTCCCATCTCATCTATAACCCTTATCTTTGGACCTTTAATCTGATAATTTATTCTATATCTTCTTTCCTTATTACTACCGATGGTTTCTCCTTTTATATAAATTTTAACTTAAATTCTTTCTTTTTTTAATCTACCTATTTTTATTTTACTATTTTTTAAAAAATTTGCAAATTTAATCTTATTTTTTTATCAATTAAAAAATGATAAAATTTTAATAATGAAAAATAAAATTTTTATATTTTTTTTAATAAAAAGCATACTTTGTTTTCCACAAAAAGAAAATTTTATAAACAGAACTGAATTTCTACTTGATACAATATTTAACATCCAAATAGAAAGAGTAGAAAATAGTGATACGCTATTAAACCAGGCCTTTGAATTGGTAAAAAAACTTGAAGATAAATTAAGTATTTTTAAAGAAGATAGTGAAGTGTCAAAATTAAATAAGTATAAAAGATATAAAGTTTCTAACGAGGTTTTAGAAGTAATAAAAAAGTCAATATACATTTCAAAAATTACAGATGGTGCATTTGATATAACATGTAAAAAAATAATTGATTTATATAAGCACAAAAGTAAACAAAATATACTACCAACAGAAAAAGAAATAAATAAAGTATTGAAGGAAACGGGATGGAAAAAGATAAAGATAAAAGAAAATGAAATATTTTTATCAGATCTCGTAGAAATAGATCTTGGTGGAATTGCAAAAGGTTTTATAGTTGATAAAGTGGCTGACTTCCTTAAATCTAAGGGAGTTAAAAATGGAATTATTAATGCTGGAGGAGATATTTATTGCTGGGGAACAAATCAGAGAAATAAAAAATGGAGAATAGGTATAGAAAACCCATTTGAAGCAGGAAAAATAATAAGAAGTTTTGAAACTACAGAAAAAGGTATAGCAACAAGTGGAAATTATAAAAGATATATAGATATAAAAGAAAAAAAAATTGGACATATAATAAATCCAAAAACTGGTCTTCCTATTGAAAGTTCTGTGGTAAGTGTAACTGTAATTGCTCCTGATTGTATGACTGCTGATGGACTTGCGACAGGGATTTTTGTTCTCGGAATTGAAAATGGATTAAATTTAGTTAATAACTTAAAAGATATTGAGTGCTTGATAATAGAAAAAAATAAAAAGATTTATAAATCTAAAAATTTTTTCTTTTAAATATTTCTGGTTTAAACAAGTAAAAAAATGTTTCTCTTTCCCTTATTATTTTTATTTTTTTACCTTTTACAATAACTTCTGGTATCCTCAATCTTGTATTATAATTTGAAGACATTGAAAAACCATAAGCACCAGCACTCATAACAACTAAAAAATCACCTCTCTTTATATTTTCTGAAAATTCTCTATCTTTCCCAAGATAATCGCTTGTTTCACAGATTGGACCCACCACATCAAACTTTATTTTTTTACCTACTTTTAAACAGAGAGGATAAATAAGATGGAAACTTCCATAAAGAGAAGGTCTTATAAGGTCATTCATTCCAGCATCTACAATTATAAAATTTTTGGTCTTTTTCTTTTTCACATAAAGAACTTTTGTAATTAAAACACCTGAATTCCCAACTATAAATCTTCCAGGTTCAAGTATGATTGTTTTTAAATTAAAGTTTTTCAATTCTTCTGTAATTTTTCTACCAAATTCTTCAATTGGTTGTATTTCATTTTCAATGTTATAAGGAATACCAAATCCCCCTCCAATATCAAGAATTTCTGGATGAAATTTCGTTTTTTCACAGAATCTTTTAACTTTCTTAATTGCTTCAATATAAGGCAAAACTTCTTTGATTTGAGAACCAAGATGAAAATGTATTCCTTTAATTTCTACAAAATTAAATTTTCTTTTCAAAATTTTTTCGGCAAGTTCAAGGTCAATACCAAATTTATTTTCACTTCTTGAAGTCTTTATATAATGATGGGTATTAACATCTATGTCAAGATTCAATCTCAAATTAACATTTACTTTCTTTCTAAATTTTTGTCCAAACTTTTCAATTATTTCAATTTCTTCTTCATTTTCTATATTAAAACAAAATATATTTTTTCTAATAGCAAAGGCAATTTCTTCCTCTTTTTTGCCAACACCAGCAAAAACAATATCAGATGGTGAAAATCCAGCAATAAGTGCTTTTCTTAATTCTCCTTCTGAAACAACATCGGCACCAAGTCCATTTTCTTTTATTACTTTTAAAATAGAAAGATTGGAATTTGATTTTACTGAAAAACATATTTTAACAGGAAGATTGGAAAAAGCACTTTTTATTTTATTTATTTGATTGATAAGAAAATTATAACTATATACATAAATAGGAGTACCAAATCTTTCAACGATTTTTTTACCTTCTATTTCCTCAATATAGAAACTCCCTTTTCTAAACTTATAATAAGGTCCAAAGATTTTTCCAATTTCTTTTTCCATCTTCCAATCTCCCTTTTTACATTTATTGAAGATGTTCCTCCATCTGATATTTTTACATTTACTGAAGATTCAAAGTTTAAAATTTTGAAAATGTCATTTTCAAAAACTTGTGAAAATTTTTTAAACTCATCCAAAGTTAAAGAAAAAAAGGTTTTATTATTTTCTATACAGTAATTCACAATATTTCCGACTATAATATATGCTTCTCTAAATGGTTTCCCCTTTTTCACAAGATATTCAGCAATGTCTGTAGAAAGAGTGAAAGACGAAATTTTATTTTTTATTATTTCTTTATTAAATTCAATTTTTGGAACAACTTTTGATATAATTTTTAAAATTGACTTTGTTATTTCTATAATTTCAAATAATGGTTTTTTATCTTCCTGAAGGTCTCTATTATATGAAAGGGGCAAACCTTTAACAAGAGTTAATAGCCCAGTAAAAAGACCAATACAACTTGAAGTTTTACCTCTAATTAACTCAAAAACATCTGGATTTTTTTTATGAGGCATTAAACTTGAACCAGTACAATATCTATCAGGCAGTTTGACAAAATCAATCTCATCCATATTCCATATTATTAAATCCTGACTAAAAGAAGAAAGATGAATAAGTGTAAGAACACAGCAGAATACTACTTCAATTAAAAAATCTCTATCAGAAACAGTGTCTAAACTATTTTTTGAAATTGCTGGAAAGTTTAAAAGTTTAGCAGTATATTCTCTATCTATCGGTAGAGATGTTCCAGCACAAGCACCTACTCCAAGAGGAAAAATATTAACTCTTTTATAAGATTCCAAAAATCTCTCTTTATCTCTTTCTAATTTTTCAATATAAGCAAGAAAATAATGCGACAGTAATACAGGTTGACTTTGTTTTAAATGAGTATATGAAGAAATTATTATATCAAAACATTCTTCACTCTTTTTAAGAAAACAATTCTGTAAAGATATTATTTGTTTTATTAAATAAATAATCTCATCTCGTAGAAAAAGTTTTTCATCAAGAACTATTTGATCATTCCTTGACCTTGCTGTATGTAATTTCTCCCCTGTTTTACCTATAAGTTCAATCAATCTTCTTTCCACAACTGTGTGAATATCTTCATCGGTTGGTAAAAATTTCAATTTATTTTCATTTATTTCTTTCTTTATCTTTTTAAGACCATCCAAAATTTCTTCTTTTTCTTTTTTTGTTATTAACCCAACTTTAAAAAGCATTTTCACATGAGCAATACTTCCTTCAATATCATAAATTGCAAGTTTTTTATCTATATCAATTGACTTTGTAAAATCAATAATGTCCTTCTCTGCCTTTTCTTTAAATCTTCCTTCCCACATATATTTCATTTTTAACCTCTTGTTTTTTTATTTTATCAGAAGTATTATAATAAATCAAAGAATTAAAAAAATTAAAATTTATGGAAAGAGAACTTATAATTGTTGAATCACCAACGAAGGCAAAAACAATCAGTGGTATACTTGGAAATAAATATTTAGTATTTCCTACTATGGGGCATATAAGAGACCTTCCAGAAAACGAATTTGGAATTAATATTGATGATAATTTTTCGCCTAAATATGTTATTATCCCTGGTAAAAAGAAAATTGTAGAAAAATTAAAAAACCTTGCTAAAAATTCTACCAATATATATCTTGCAACTGATGAAGACCGAGAAGGTGAAGCAATTGCGTGGCATGTTGTCTGTTTAATCGATAAAAAAATTGAAGAAGCAAAGAGAGTGACTTTTCACGAAATTGTCCCAGAGGCAATAAAAAAAGCATTTCTAAATCCAAGACAGATATCTATTGAACTTGTTAACGCCCAACAAGCAAGAAGAATTCTTGATAGAATAGTTGGCTATAAGATAAGTCCTATACTTGGTAAACATCTTGAAATTGGTTTATCCGCAGGGAGAGTTCAATCTGTGGCTTTAAAACTTATTGTAGAAAGAGAAAAAGAAATTGAAAATTTTGTTCCCGAGATTTACTTTGTTATAAGATGCGAAGTTGAAAAAAATGGAGAAAAGATAATCTTTAATCTGATCAAAATTGAAGAAATTTCTGTTGGAAAAGAAAGAATAAAAGACGAGCAAAAAGTTGATGAAATTATAGAAAAACTAAAACAGGGGAAATTGATTATTAGTGAAAAAGAAGAAATGATAAAGAAGTTAAGTTCGGTCCCACCTTTTATAACAAGCACATTACAACAGGAAGCAATAAATATTTTAAATTTCTCTTCTACAAAAACAATGTTTATTGCTCAGCAACTTTATGAAGGGATTAAGATTGAAGATAAAAATATTGGACTTATTACATATATGAGAACTGATTCGCCTTCTGTAGCAAAATCAGCACAAAATCAGGCATTAAAATTCATTAAAGAAAACTTTGGAGAAAACTATTTACCAGAAAAACCAAATATTTATTACTCAAAATCAAAAGTTTCCCAGGAAGCACACGAAGCAATAAGACCAACTTCTGTATATAGAACACCAGAAAAAATAAAAAAGTATTTAACCCAGGACCAATTTAAACTTTATGAATTAATATGGAGAAGATTCCTTGCAAGTCAAATGGCCCCAGCAATAATAAAAAATATCAAAGTTTTTGCGTTCAATGATATTTATTTATTTGAAACAGAAAGAGATTTTATCGTTTTTGATGGTTTTTTAAGATTATGGCCACTTAAAATTGAAAAAGGCAATCCAATTATAGAAAAATTTGAGAAAGGCGAGGAATTAAATGTTATAAAGTATTTAAAGGAAAAGAAACAAACGCAACCACCTCCAAGATATACTGAAAGTACATTGATTAAAACTCTTGAAAAATATGGAATAGGAAGACCATCTACTTATGCTCCCACAATTTCAACTTTATATGAAAGAAATTATGTTAAAAGAGAAAAAAAGTTTCTTGTTCCACTGAAAATGGGAAAAATTGTTTATGAAATATTGAACAAATTTTTTCCTGAAATAATAGAAATAAATTTCACAGCCAAAATGGAAGAAGACCTTGACAAAATAGCAAACGGAGAAAAAAATTGGATAGAGGTGCTCAAAGAATTTTATAATAGTTTCAAATTATCTCTTGAAAAAGCAAATGAAATAATAAACAGAGATGTTCTAAACAAAATTATAATTGGAGACAAAAAGTGCCCGCTCTGTAATGGAGAACTAACTATAATAAAAGGCAAATACGGAATTTTTATTGGTTGTTCTAATTATCCCAATTGTAAATATAAAGAAAGGATAAGAGAAAATGTTAATAATTCCAGCAATAGATCTAAAAAAAGGTGAAATAGTTCGACTTTATAAAGGGAGATTTGATAAAATTTCTTATTATGACTATGAGATCGAAAATCTGGTAAGAGATTATTTGAAAGCAGGTGTTAAAAGAATTCATATTGTTTTTCTATATGGTGCCAAAACAGGTGAAATTGAAAAAGAAGAAATAAATAAGATTAAAAATATAATTGAAATTAAAAAAGTTAGCAATAGAGATGACTGCGAAATTCAAATTGGTGGAGGGATAAGAAGAAAACAGCAAATAGAAAAATTTTTAAATTTAGGAATTAATTATATAATTATAGGAACTGCGTTTTTAATTCCTCTGGCTTTAAGTGAAGGATATAGTATTCAAGATATAAAATTTTTTTATCAAAAAAGCGGCAAGAACTTAGATATAGAAAAAGAGTTTCCTGAATTTGAACTGATTGATTGGCTTGAACCTGAAATTAAAGAAAAAATTATAATATCTGTTGATTACTTCAAAGATGAAATCACTTTGAGCGGATGGGAAGTAACTTTACCTTTGAAACCCTCCTATGTAATAAAAAAATTTATAGAAAGGGGATTTAAAAGGTTTCTTATAACAAATATTGAAAGAGATGGAACTCTTGAGGGAATTGATTTTAAAAATATCAGTAAGATTATGAAAGAAATTGGTAAGTTTAGAGAAGATATAAAAGAAATAATAGTTGCTGGAGGCATTTCAAAAGAAAATGATATACTTTTACTAAATTCCTTACCATATAGTCCAACAGGAGTTATAATAGGAAAAGCCTTATATCAAAAAAAATTGGATTTAAAAAATGTTATTGAAAAATATCAGAAAAATTAGTTTGGTATTTTTCTTTCTCTGTAATTTTTCTTATGTCCAAATTCAAAATAAGATAACTGTTACTCCACTATTAAATGAAAAATATTCAAGTAATGTTTTAAGTTTTATAAAAAAATCTGAAAAATCTATATATATAATTATGTTTGAAACAGGTTATTACCCTGAGTATGCTGAAAGTATATCAAATCAAATATTGAGAGAATTAATAAATGCCTATAAAAGAAATGTTAAAATTGAAGTTATACTTGATTTATCAAAATATCCTAATGTGAGAGAAAAAAATTTTAAAACTGCAAAATTTCTTGCAGAAAATGGTATAAATGTTTATTTTGATAATGAAAACAAAACAACACATTCAAAACTTTTAATAATTGATGAGAAGTATGTTTTTATTGGAAGTCACAATTGGAATTATTATTCTCTTGAAAAAAATAATGAAACAAGTGTATTGATTGAATCAGAAGAAATTGCCAAGATATTTATTGATTATTTTAAAGAAATAAAGAAGAAAGAATGTAAAATATTTATTTCACCAGTAAAAAATTAACTCTTTTCAATTATCTGACCTCTTGATGAACCAGTAGAAATTTTTGTTATTTTTATCCCTATCTTTTCTTCTATTTTTTCTACATATTTTTTCACATTTTTAGGTAGCCCTCTATAACTTCTAATATTACTTATATTTTCTCCCCACCCATCTAATTCTTCGTAAATAACTTCACAATTTGAAAAAATTTTTGAATTGAAAGGATAGAAATTTATAATTTCATCTTCATATTTATATCCAACACCAATTTTAATTTTTTCAAAACCAGTTAAAACATCAAGTTTTGTTAAAATAATCTCATCTATTCCATTAATTATACAGGCAAATTTTACAAGATTAGTATCAAACCATCCACATCTTCTTGGTCTACCTGTAGTTGCTCCAAATTCATTACCAACTTTTCTCAATTTTTCTCCTATATCATCTTTTATTTCTGTAGGGAAAGGACCCATACCAACTCTTGTTGTATATGCTTTAGCAACTCCTATAATTTTTTCTATTTTTTTTGGAGATATACCAAGACCAATACAGGCACCCCCTGCAATTGGATTTGAAGCAGTAACATAGGGATAGGTACCAAAATCAATATCAAGAAAAGTTCCTTGAGCTCCCTCAGCAAGTATTTTTTTCCCTTGTTCAATTTTCTCATTAAGGTAAACAGCAGTATTTATCGCAAATTTTTTAATTCCTTCTCTATAAGGTTTATAATCCTTGTAAATTTTATCTACTTTTAAGATTTCTTCTTTATAATACTCTTTAAACAAATAATTTTTTAATTCAAGTGCAATTCTCAACTTCTCAATAAATACATCTTCATCTATAAAATCTATCACTCTTATCCCTATTCTACCAAATTTATCAGTATAAGTAGTCCCAATACCTCTTCCTGTTGTTCCAAGTTGACCTTTTCCCCTAAATTTGTCCTCAACCTTATCTAAAAGTTTATGATAAGGTAATGTTATATGTGCATTTTCAGCAATAAATAATTTGCCTTCTACTTCTATTCCATTGTTTTTTAAGTATTCTATTTCTTCAAATAAAGAAACAGGGTCAATTACAACTCCATTTCCAATAACACAAATCTTCTTGGGATAAAGAATGCCAGAAGGGATTAAATGAAATATATACTTTTTATTATTTACAACAACTGTATGTCCTGCATTTGCTCCGCCTTGGTATCTGGCTATTATATCAAATTTTTCTGCAAGATAATCAATAACCTTTCCCTTCCCTTCATCTCCCCATTGAGTTCCAACTACAACTGTTACCATTTCCCTCCCATTTTCTCAATAATTGCTTTTCCCATTTCAAAAGTCCCAACACATTCTTCTCCAGAATTTTTAAAATCATACGTAACATATTTACCTTCTTCTATAACTTGTGCTAATGCTCTTTCAATTTTTTCTGCTGCCTCTATTTCACCAAGATAATCTAACATTAAAACCCCTGCAAGTATCATTGCAGATGGATTGACTTTATTCTGTCCTTTATATTTTGGTGCAGAACCATGGGTTGGTTCAAAAATCGCTATATCTTCTCCAATATTTGCTCCTGGTGAAAGTCCAAGGCCTCCAATAATTCCTGCACATAAATCCGAAAGTATATCACCATAAAGATTTGGACAAACAAGAACATCATAAATTTCGGGCTTTTGAACAAGTTGCATACTCATATTATCAACAATTTTATCTTCATATTCTATTTCAGGATATTCCTTACTGATCCTGTTGGCAACCTCAAGAAAAAGACCGTCTGAATATTTCATTATATTTGCTTTATGAACAACTGTCACTTTTTTTCTTTTATTCTTTTTAGCATATTCAAAACCAAATCTAATAATTCTCTCTGAATTTTCTACAGATATTGGTTTTATACTTATTCCCGTATTTTCGCTCAACTTAATCTTTCTCTTTTTTTCAATAAATTTAATCAATTCCTTTGTATCTTCCTTTCCTTTTTCAAATTCAATTCCTGAGTAAAGATCTTCCATATTTTCTCTTATCACAACAATATCTACATTCTCATATTTTGTTTTTGCTCCTTTATAAATCTTAAAAGGTCTTAAGCATACATATAAATTGAAATATTGTCTTAGAAAAACATTTATACTTCTAAATCCAGTTCCTATAGGTGTTGTAATTGGTCCTTTTAAACAAATTTTATTATTCTCAATCGATTTTATTGTTTCCTCAGGTATAGGGGTCCCAAATTTTTCTATACATTCTTCGCCTGCCATTTTAATATCCCATTCAATTTCTAAACCAGTTGTCTCTATACATCTTTTCGCTACTTCTGTTATTTCAGGCCCTATACCATCACCTGGAATAAGAGTAATTTTATATGCCATATTAATCTCCAATTATAAATCTTTTGTATTTTTTTAAATAACTTATTACATCTCCTTCTTTAATAATATTCATTAAAAAATCAGGAATTTTTGTAGTTTTTATCTCTATATTTTTTGTTATATTTTTTATTATTCCTTCAAGTGGATATACTTCTATTTCATCTCCATTTTCTATTTTTTCCGTATCTCCTTCAATTAAAAGTAATCCATTATTAATACCATTCCGATAAAATATCCTTGCAAAACTTTTAGCAATCACTCCTGGAATTCCTGCATATTTTATTACAAGTGGTGCCTGTTCTCTACTACTACCACAACCAAAATTGCTTCCTGCAACAATAAAATCTCCTCTTTTAACTTTTTTATAAAATTCAGGTTCAATATCTTCCATTAAATGTTTAGCAAGTTCATTCATATCAAGTGTTTTAAATTTATACTTACCCGAAATTATATAGTCAGTATTAATATTATCTCCAAATTTATGACATCTACCTTTTAAAACCATTTGTTCCCCTTTTAAGCACATAATTTTTACCATAAATTTTAAAATAATTCAAATTGAAATTGAAAATAAAAAAAGATAAAATTAATAAAAAGGAAAGGAGGAAAAAAATGAACATTCTTGCGATTGGAGCACATCCTGACGATCTTGAAATTTTATGTGGTGGAACCCTTGCAAAATACTCAAAAAATGGACATAAAGTTTTTATGGCTCATTTATGTAATGGAGACAAAGGAGGAAAAAATATTACACCTACTGAACTATCAAATATTAGAGATCGAGAAGCAAAAAAAGCAGCAAGTTTAATAGAAGCAGAAGTTTTAGGGCCAATTGCTTCTGACCTTGAACTTTATAATACAAAAGAAATGAGAGAAAAAGTTATAGATATTATTAGATATGCAAAACCAGATATTATAATTACACATTCACCGGATGATTATATGCCAGACCATGTAATAACAGGACAACTTGTTTTTGATGCTTCATTTACTTCAACTTTACCAAATTATAAGACCAAATATCCAGCCCATGAACTTATTGTCCCAATTTTTTATATGGATACAATTGTTGGACTTAAATTTCAACCCACACATTATGTAGATATAACTGATTTTTTTGAAATTAAAAAACAGATGCTTTTATGTCATGAAAGTCAATATAAATGGATAAAAGGACACCATCTTTCAGACCCCTTAAATATCATTGAAACGATGGCAAAATTTAGAGGTCTGCAATGTGGAGTCCTTTATGCAGAAGGTTTTAGATCTGAAAATGTCTGGGGAAGAGTAAGACCTGTTGAATTAATCTAAATGTGATAAATGAAAAAAATTCTGATAACTGGTGGGAATGGATTAGTTGGAACTTATTTAAAAAAAATCTTAAATAGAGAAAATTATTCTATATTTGCCTTTGGTAAAGAACATTTAAATATAATTGATAGTGAAAAAACCTATAAAATTTTTAAGGATTTAAAACCAGAAATAGTTATTCATCTTGCAGCATTAACAGATGTTGATTTTTGTGAAAAAAATCCTGAAACAACATTTTTGATAAATTCTAAAGGTACAGAAAATATTTCAAAATTATCGATTGACTTTAAATGTTTTTTAATTTATTTAAGCACTGATTTTATATTTGATGGTATGAAAGGTTCTCCATATTCAGAAGAAGATAAACCTAATCCAATAAATATCTATGGAAAAAGTAAACTACTTGGAGAAAAATATATTATAAACAATTGTGAAAAATATTTAATAATAAGAACTTCCAGAATCTTTGGTAAAGGAGGAAAAAATTTTAGCAGTAGATTAAGAGAAATAATGAAACAAAAAAAAGAAATAGTTTTAACAACAGACCTAATAAACTCTCCTACCTATGCATCATCTCTTGCAGAATGTATCTTAAAGTTGATAGAAAAGGAATTTTGTGGTATTATAAATGTTTGTAACGAGGGCTGGTGTTCTTTCTTTGAATTTGGACTTAAAATGAAAGAAATATTAAATTTAAATTTAAAAATTAAAGGGATAAGTTTTAATGAATTTTTAAGAATTTATAAAGATATTGCTCCAAGGCCAAAATTTTCACCTTTGTCGATTGACTTACTGAATTCTTTAAATATAAAAGTTGATTCCTGGGAAAGAGGTCTTGAGAAATTTTTAAAAGAGTACTAAAAAATGAAAAAAATAAAAGTTGGTTTTATTGGATGTGGTGGTTTTGCAAATATGGTTTACTATCCATCTTTAACTGAAATGGATGATGTTGAAATTGTTGCGATATGTGATATTAATCAGGAAAAACTTAATAATACAGGCAAAAAATATAATATAGAGAAAAGATATACAGATTATAGAAAAATGATAGAAGAAAATGAGTTAGATGCAGTTTATATAATTATGCCACCTCACCACTTATATGACATTGTTATAGATGTTTTAAAAAGGAAATTAAATGTATATATAGAAAAGCCTCCAGGAATTACTTTATTTCAGATAAAAAATATGGCGAATTTTGCGATTAAAAACAATTGTAAAACAATGGTTGGTTTTAATAGAAGATTTATTCCTTTATTGAGAAAAGTAAAAGAAATTGTTGAAAAGAAAGGCCCTATTATTCAAGCAGTTTCAACTTTTTACAAAAATATGTATCCTAATTTTCTTTACTATAACGGAGCAATTGATATATTAACATCCGATGCTATTCACTCAGTTGATGTTTTAAGATGGCTATGTGGAGAAGCAAAAAATGTAAAAAGTATCATAAAGTCATATTATTCCGATACGCCAAATGCTTTTAATGCAATAATTGAATTTGAAAAAGGAGCCACTGGAATTTTATTGACAAACTGGACTGTTGGGAAAAGATTTCACACCTTTGAACTACATTCCTTAGGTATTTCTGCTTTTGTTAACTGTGATGATAAAGCACTTATATATGAAGATAATAATGAAAAACCGGAGATTATATCAACTTTTGATGTTGCTAAAAGTAATCAACTTTATAAGTTTTATGGATATTATGATGAAAATAAATATTTTATTACCTGTATAAAAGAAAACAAACAACCAGAATGCAATTTCTATGATTCAATTAAAACAATGGAACTTGTTGAACAAATTTATAAAAACAATATTTCTTCTTAGAATGGAGGCGAAAAATGAAAGAATTTGAAAGAGTTCAAGAAAGTACAGAGTTCATTAAGAGTAAAGTTAAAATTAAACCTGAAATTGGAATAATTTTAGGAACTGGATTGGGTGCTCTTGCAGATAGAATAGAAGAAAAAATAATTATTCCCTATAAAGAAATACCCCACTTCCCAGTTTCAACTGTAGAAACACACCTTGGAAATTTAGTTTTGGGAAGAATTGGGAATAAAAATGTAGTTGCAATGCAAGGAAGATTTCATTTGTATGAAGGATATAATCCATATCAAATTGTTTTTCCAATAAGGGTTATGAAATTGCTTGGAATAAATATATTGATTGAGTCAAATGCTGCTGGTGGTTTAAATCCTCTTTATAAAAAGGGCGACCTTGTTATAATAGTTGACCATATAAATCTTACTGGACAAAATCCCCTTGTCGGAGAAAATGACGAAAGGTTTGGACCAAGATTCCCTGATATGTCTTGTCCTTATTCTAACGAACTTATTGAAATAACTGAAAGGGTTAGTATTGAAGAAAAAATACCTTTAAAAAAAGGTGTTCTTGTTGGACTTCTTGGGCCTAATCTTGAAACTAAAGCAGAATACAGATTTTTAAAGATAATAGGTGCAGATATGGTATGTATGTCAACTGTTATAGAGGTTATTGCAGCGGTTCATCTCGGGCTTAAAATACTTGGGATTTCTGTTATTACTGATTTATGTTTACCTGATGCATTAAAACCGGTTTCATTTGAAGAAATAGTTGAAGTTGCAAATTCTGCTGAACCTAAATTGACAAAAATAATAGAAAAAGTTATAATAAATCTATGAAAAAAGAAATAAAAACTAAAACAAAAACTAAACCTAAAATAACAATTAGATGTAGAAAATGTTTTATGGTTGATACCTATATAATAGAAGAAGGCAAAGAAATAAAATGTAAGCATTGCGGTTCTAAAATTTATACGATAGATGCTATTTAAATTTTAAAAAGGTAAGGAGGTGAATTATAATTGGTAAATAATACAAATTTTGAGAAGATATTTAGACAATTTAAAAGGGAGGTAGAAAGAGAAGGGATAATAAAAGAAATAAAAGCAAGAGAATTTTATGAAAAACCAAGTGAAATAAGAAAAAGAAAAAAGGTAAGAAAATATAGACCTCATTTAAACTTCCCTAAAACTAAATAAAATGGCTTCTTTGATATATACAATCTCTTTGAATTCAAGTATAGATTTTTCTTTTTATTTAGATAATATTGTAGATGAAGATATCAATAGAATAAAAAAAATAAGAGTTGACCCGGGTGGAAAAGGTATAAATGTTTCAAGGATGTTAAAAAAACTTGGAGAAAATTCAATTGCAATAACTTTTCTTGGAAAAGATAATGGAAAATTTTATGAAAAATTACTTAAAAAAGAAAAGATTAAAATTATACCTATTCTAATTAAAGGTAATTTAAGAAATATTTATAATTTCATATCAAAAAATAGAGTTTTAAGATTCAATGAAAAAGGGCCTTTAATAAGCAAAAAAGAATTGGATAAATTTTGGGATATATTATTAGATTTAGATTTCAAGAAAGGTGACTTTATAGTTATGTCAGGTAGTATTCCCCCTGGCATCAAAGATAATATTTATGCTGAAATTATTAAGAAAACAAGAAAATTTAAAGTTTTTCCTGTAGTTGATGCTGATGGAAATATCTTGAGAGAAAGTATTAAGGAAAAACCTTTTATAATAAAACCTAATTTAAATGAACTTGAAAGATGTTTTGAAACAAAGATTGAAAAATTTGATACATTAAAAAATATATGCATTTCTCTGATAAATTCAGGTATTCAAATCATTCTTATAACACTTGGAAAAGATGGTGCAATATTATTTACAAAACAAAATCTACTTTATTCAAAACCACCAGAGATAGATTTCAAAAGTAGCATTGGATGTGGAGATGCTTTCTTATCCGGTTTTTTATATAAATTAAAATATAAGAAAAACTATGAAGAATGTTTAAAATTTGCAGTTGCCTGTGGAACAAGTAAGGCTGAAAAAGAAGGAACAAAAATGCCTTCAAATTACCGAATAAAACAAATTATAAAATATGTAAAAATTTATGAAAACCCTACTCGCATACCTCTCTTAAAATCCTGATTTTGTCTTATCCCAAAGATTAAAAAGATAAATCCACCTATTAAACTATTTAAAACTACAGTTATAAGGACTAAAACAGAAAGTGCATAGGCATTTTGTTTACCAATAAAATCAGAAAATAAAAATATATATGTATATTCCCTAATCCCAAGTCCACCAAGAGAAGGAATTAAGGTAGATGTCCAGATTAAAGGAATAAATATAAAGAAAATTAAAATATTTAGATTATCTTTAATAATTGAAAGACCTATAATATACTGAGAGAAAATGGAGAGAATCTGTAAAAAAAAACTCAATAGAATTGCAATTTTAAGGTTTTGTTTATTTTCTGTAAAATAAAAATTAATTGCATTATATAAACTCAAAAGTTTTTTATCTAAAAATTGAGGAATAATTTTTTTTATCCTTGAATATAAAAATGAAGCAAATTTTCTTTTTGAAAAAAAGTAGAAAGAAAAAATAAGTAAAGAGAAAAAGATTAAAATTAAATAACAAGCAATTTTTCCATCACCTCTATAAAACAAAATAGAAATCGTTCCCATTGTCATTACAGATAAAGCACCTATGTATCTATCAATAAGAATAGAAATTCCACTTAAAAATTTTTTCTGCTGGTCTTTAACAATATAAAAAATCTTCACAATGTCACCTCCTGCAGAAGTTGGAAGAAAATTATTAAAAAATAGACCAATCATCGTGATTTTCCATATTAAAAAGATTGAGAGTTTTTTTTTAAAATAGATTTCAAGGATATATTTAAATCTCAAAGCAAGCAAGATATTTATAAAAAAAATCAATATATAGGCAAAACTTAAAAGGAAGATATTGGCACTTTTTATAATATTAAGTGTTTCCTTAAAATTGAAATTTTTCAAAATTATATAAATAAAAAAAACACTTATAAAGATTCTAACAAATGTAAAAATGATATTTTTTTTCACTTTTTAAGTAATTTTAGAATCTCTTTTCCAAATTTTTCTGCGGCTTCAGGCCCACTTCCAGTTACTATATTTCCATCAACCTCTACCAGTTTCTCAGTATAAATTGCTCCCTTTTCTTTTAAAATATTTGCTATACTATAATAACAGGTTGCTTTTTTATTATTTAAAATCCCGGCATTGGCTAAAATCCCAGGAGCAAGACAGATTGCACCAATCACTTTTTTATTTTTATAAAAATTTTGAGCAAGTTTTATTGCGGTTTTATTATTAAATAAAACTTGAACACCGCTGCCACCAACAAAAATTATTCCATCATAATCAGTTTCTTTTATTTCTTCAATACTAATATTAACATTTATTTTTGTTCCCAACATTCCTTTTGCTATTCCTTTCTTTGTAGATGCAATATCAATAGTAAATCTTTCTCTTTCAAGTATTTCCTTAGGAATTTTTAATTCCTCATCTCTAAAATTCTCAAAGGCAATAATCATTAAAACCCTTCTTTCTTGCCCCTCAATATATAAAATTGAAAAAAATAAGAATAAGAGAAATATTAAATTTTTAAGTTTCATGTTCACCCCCTTTTTCGCTATTTCCATATAACTCTTTTATTTTATGCAGGATGCCATTTATAAATTTTGGAGAATCAGCATCACCATATTTTTTAGATATTTCAATTGCCTCATTTATACTTACTACTGGAGGAATATCTTTTCTAAAAATAATTTCATAAGTGCCTATTCTTAAAATATTCCTGTCAATATAACTCATCCTTTTTATATCCCAGTTTAGAGAAACTTTAGATATTATCTCATCTATTTTCTTTATATTTTTAATTACCCCTTCTATTATCTCTTTAGCAAAGGATATTACCCTTTCATCTTGTTCTAAATTTTCAAATAGGATTGATTTATTTTCTCCTGTCATATCTATCTTATAAAGAATTTTCAAAGCAACTTCTCTTCCCCTTCTTCTAATCATATTTTTATTTTATCATTAAGATTTAATGTACATCAATCCAAACTTTATAAAATATCCATTCGTCAGATAAAAATTTTTCATTTGGCCAAACTAAAACTCCTTTATATCCATTCTTCCAAATTTTTGTAAGTTTATCTATAATATCTGTTGCCTCTATTTCACCCACAATAACAGGTTTTTCTAATAAAAGGTCATAAAAATGATAATTTAAATAAGAATTATTTTCAAAACTATCATAATAATGGAACTGATAAAAATCAAGATTAAATTTTTTATAATAATTTAACTGAACCCTTGAAAATACCCCAACTGTTATTCTTTCTTTTTTTCTATATTTCCTTATTAATTTAATAAATCCTGATATAAAGTGGTCTATTTTTGAGTTTTCTATTTTTAAATGTTCTGGTTCATTTATAATATCCCATCCATAAACAACATTCTTAGTATCAATTTTTTCAAAAAACTCAGCAAAAAGTGATAATAATTTTTTCTGTAAATTGATATTATTGAAAATTTCTGGATACTCTCCTACTCTTATCCCATTTTCTTCAAACACACCATCGGCAATTGTATAATCAAAAATAACAGGCAAAATTTTCAAACCTGTCTTTTCAGCAACTTCAATTAATGTAGAAAAATCTTTATAAACATAATTATCAAAAACGAATTTACCTTTTTCATTAAAAATCACACCACTCCTTAAATCACAAAATAAAAAAACTCTTACAACTTTTGCACCAATTTTTTTAAAAAAATTAAATTTTTCTATAAGGATCTCTTTATTTGAAGAAAAACCACCATGTTTATTTCCCCATGGGTTTCTTCCAATATCCCATCCATAGTTTATCCACGGAAGATTAATTCCAGAATTAAAAATAAAATCAGTATTTCTCAAATTTATCTCTTCTATTTTTCCCCTGTCTTCAGAAATGTAGATTCTCTCACCATTTTCATCAAATAAAAAATAATGATAAAAATTGCCAATTGTTAACTTTCTTAAAAGTTGACCTGTAAAAATTTCGTAAAATTTTATTTCTGAATAATTATTTTTATGGTATATAACTCCAATTACATAATTATTTGGATGCCATGCAATAGATTTTAAATCATTTGGAATTTCATTTTCTTCAAGAACTTTAATCTCTCTAATAAATTGCCCATCTTTAGAAAATAAACCAATTTTACCATAATCATACGGTTCTAACTCTTTCATAAAAAATTCTCCATTATGAGAAATAGCGATGTTATTTCTATCCAAAATACCGGCTGAAGAAAAAATAGCATCTCTTCTATTAGTAAATATATCAATTTTTTCCTTTTCAACAGGATGGAAATTTGAAATACATCCACACAGGATAATTAAGAAGGAGAAAAGATATTTCTTCAATTTTATCTTTTTTCTTTTTTTTCAGTTACAATTTCAACTTCTTCATACTTTTTAAGTAAATTTATAAGTTTTTCTGCTTCTTTTGGAATAGAGACACTTTCTTTAAAAAGTATATCTTTTAATTTTAAACCTTTCTTCTGATAAAATTCCTCATTTGCCTTATCGTCT
>JAMWCJ010000002.1 GCA_023818645.1 Candidatus Omnitrophota bacterium
CCTATTTATGATAAACCAGAAGTTATAATTGATGCTTACAATGAATGGGTATCTGATAATGTTAAAAACTGTGTAGTAATTGTTTATGTTTCAATGCATGGTAGTATTAAGAAAGCAATTGATTATTTTGTAAAAGTTTTAATTGAAAAAGGTATTGAAGTTAAACCATTTAATTTAACAGAAACAGATATTGGAGAACTTGCAATTTCACTTGTTGATTGTGCTACTGTTGTAATTGGAACTCCAACCGTTTTAGGCGGGCCACATCCTTCTGTCTTATATGCAACTTATTTATTTAAAATTCTGAAACCAAAGACCAAATTTGTTTCTATAATTGGTTCTTTTTTATGGGGAACAAATATGTTAAAATATTTTGAGGAAACAATGAAGGGAATTGATATTGAAATTATAGACCCAGTTATTTTTAAAGGACAACCAGAAAAAGAAACATTTGAAAATTTAAATAATCTTGCCGAAAAAATCTATTATAAACATAAAGAGTTGAAATTAATCTAAAAGGAGGGAAAATTATGGTAAATTTTTTTAATATAAGTGAAATTTATCAGTTTGCTATAAAGATTGAAGAAAATGGAGAAAAGTTTTATAGAAAAGTTGCCTGGAAAACAAAGGATAAAAAGGTAAAAGATTTATTTATTTTTCTTGCAGATGAAGAAGTAAGGCATAAAAGGATATTTGAAGAAAATTTAAAAAAAATAGAAAAGTACGAACCGTCAGAGTCATATCCAGGCGAGTATTTTGCATATTTAAGAGCGTATGCAGAAGGATTAATTTTTACAAAAAATATAGAAAAAGAATTGGAAAAAGAAGATATCTTAGAAGCAATTGATTTTGGTATAAGGAGGGAACTTGATTCAATTATGTATTATCTTGAAATGAAGGATTTTATTCCTGAAACACAAGAATTAGAAATTGACAAAATTATAAAAGAAGAAAGAAGTCATTTTATTAAATTATCTAATCTAAAAAAACAAATTTTGGAAGGGAGGTGAAAAGATGGATAGAGAATTATATGAAGAATTAAATGCGCAGGTCAATAGAGAATTATTTTCTGCTTATTTATACCTTTCAATGGCTTCATTTTTTGATAGTATTGGACTTGAAGGATTTGCAACTTGGATGAAAGTTCAAGCAAAAGAAGAATTTGGACATGCTATGAGAATTTATGATTATTTAAATGATAGAGGAGAAAGAGTAATTTTTGAAAAAATAGAAAAACCAGAAAATAATTTTAAATCAGTTGTAGATGTATTTGAGAAAACATTAGAACATGAGAAAAAGATAACAAAAAATATAGAAGATTTATATTCACTTGCAAAAGAGAAAAATGATTATCAATCAGAAGTTTTTCTACATTGGTTTATAAATGAGCAGGTTGAAGAAGAAAAACAAGCAAGTAGAATTCTTGAAAAATTGAAAAAGATTGAAGGGAAAGAGCATCTAATTTTAATGTTTGATAAAGAGATGGGTAAAAGAGGGGAAGAAAAATGAAAGAGACAATGGAAAAATTTAAAAAGGCGATTTCAGAAGTTTCAATGAAGAAATCAGAAGAAATGAAAAAATTTGGAGAGTTTGTTAATACAATTTTAAAGGATGGTATACTGGATTTAAAAACAAAAGAATTAATTGCTGTTGGTATTGCAATTGCTTTAAGATGTTCATACTGCATTGGTATTCATGTGGAAAAGGCATTTAAAGCAGGAGCAACAGAAGAAGAGATTCTTGAGGCAGGAATGGTTGCTGTTTTAATGGGTGGTGGACCTGCTTATACATACTTAACTGATTTAATTGAAGCAATAAAAATGGTAAAAGAAAAAACTTAAAAGGAGGAAATTATGGAGAGAAAAGGAATTAAAATTGTTAAAGGGAATGTAGAAGAAATAGTTGAGAAATTAAATAAGGCATTATCTGATGAGTGGCTTGCTTATTATCAATATTGGATAGGTTCTAAGGTTGTTAAAGGAAAATTTAGGCAAGAAGTCGCTTCTGAATTGAGTCAACATGCAGGAGAAGAATTAAAACATGCAGAAATGCTTACAGATAGAATAATACAACTTGGTGGGACTCCAGTATTAAAACCAGAGGATTGGTATAAATTAACAAATTGTGGATATGATGCGCCAACTGACCCAGATGTTATCCCAATTTTAAAACAGAATATTAAGGGAGAACAATGTGCAATTGATGTTTATCAAAACCTTTCTGAATACTTAAAAGATAAAGACCCTATTTCTTATTATATAGTTGTTGATATTTTAAAAGATGAAATTGAACATGAAGATGATTTGATAAACATTCTTGAAGATATAACTTAAATAGTTTTAAAAGGAGGAAAATATGAAAAAAATGAGTGAAAAAGTTTTGGGAGAAGCATTTTGTGGAGAAAGTATGGCTCATATGAAGTATCTTGCATTTTCAGAAGTTGCAGAGAAAGAAGGATTTAAAAATATTTCACGACTTTTTAAAGCAATATCATATGCAGAACAAGTTCATGCAACAAATCATGCAAAAACTCTTGGATATATTGGAAACACAAAGCAGAATTTACAAGCAGGAATAGATGGTGAGACATACGAAGTTGAGGAAATGTATCCTTCTTTTGATGCAGTTGTAAATTTACAAGGAGAAGAAAAGGCACATAAATCAATCCATTATGCTCTTGAAGCAGAAAAGATACATAAAGAATTATACAAAGAAGCATTAGATAAAATAAAAGAAAATAAAGATATAGATTTAGATGAAATTTATATATGCCCTGTATGTGGTTATACTCACATAGGAACTCCACCAGATGTATGTCCAGTTTGCAATGTATCAAAAGATAAATTTTTAAAATTTTAAAAAGGAGGAAAAATTATGAAAGAATTATATCAAAGTGCTGATTGGAAAAAAGAAAAACATGTTCCTGTAATAGAGATAATTGAAAAAGATAAAGAAAAGGGAGTAAAGGTTGAAGTTTCTGTTGGTAAGGAAATACCACATCCAAATACAACTGCTCATCATATATGTTGGATAGAAGTTTATTTTTTGCCAGAAGGTAGTAAATTCCCATATCTTATTGGAAGGTTTGATTTCATTTCTCATGGAGCTTCAGTTGATGGACCTGATACAAGTTCAGTATATACAGAGCCTATTGTTAATTTGAAATTTAAAACTCAAAAAGATGGTAAAATTCTTGCTTCTTCATACTGTAATATACATGGATTATGGGAAAATGAAATTGATTTAAAATTTTAAAGAGAGGAGGTAAGTATGTGTAAAACTTGTGGTTGTGGAGTAAAGAAAGAAAAGAAAAAATATGTATGTAAAAAATGTGGGAAAGAGTCAGAAAAACAAGAAGTTTGTTGTGGTGAAAAAATGGTAGAAAAATAATGAAGATAGTTGGAATATGTGGTAGTCCAAGAAAAGATGGTAATAGTGAAATTTTGCTTGATGAATTTTTGAGATATTTTGAAGGGAAAGCAGAGGTAAAAAAAATATTTCTTAATAAACTTAAATTTGTTCCATGCCAAGAGTGTGAAAATGTAAAAAAAGATGGTAGATGTAAAATTAATGATGATATGCAGAATGTTTATGATGAAATAGAAAGTGCTGATATTGTAGTTGTTGCAAGTCCAATATTTTTTGGTTCTGTTTCTGCTCAATTAAAGATGATGATAGATAGGTTTCAATGTCAATGGCTTGGTATTAATATTTTTAAAACATTTAAGCCAAAAAGAAAAAAAGGGATTTTTATATGTGTTGAAGCAAGTGAGAGAGAAAATTTTGTTGAAAATGCAAAAAGTATAATAAAAAATTTTTTTGCAACTATTGGTGCTACTTATTTTGATGAAGTTATTTGTAAAGGAGTGGATAAGAAAGGAAAAATAAAAGAAAAAAAAGAATGTTTTGAAAAATTAAATGAAATATATAAAAAAATAGGAGGGAAAAATGAAGATAACATTTAAAGGAGAAGAATTAAATTTGGTTGGAATTTCTCCGGGTTCGGTTTTTTCTAATTTCAGAGTAATATCTCAAAATATGGAATTAATTAAACTATCAGATTTCAAAGATAAAATTAAAGTTATAACTTCATTCCCTTCCTTAGATACTCCTGTATGTGATTTACAAGTTAAGGAATTTAATAAAATTTCTACTTCTCTATCCGAAAGGGTAGTAGTAATAGGAATAAGTTGTGATTTACCATTTGCCCAGAAAAGATTTTGTGAATTAAATGATATAAAAAATGTCTATATATTTTCAGATTATAAATTTCATTCTTTTGGGATTAATTCGTGTATTTTTATTAAGGAATTAAAGTTATTAGCAAGAACAGTTTTTATATTGGATGAAGATAATAATATAAGATATTCAGAAATTGTAAGTGAACTTACAAGCCCTCCTAATTATGAAAAAGCATTAAATTCTCTTCAAATGGTTTTGGAAAAAAGTGAAAAAAAGTGGGAGGAAATAAAATGTTGTAAATGGGTAGAGAAAGAAGATTATTTTAAGTTAGATTTTCCTATTAGAACAAACGAAGATTTAGATTCTATTTTTGAAATTTTATCTTTAATAAAAGAAGAAAAGAATATAGATTTTAATCTTAAATTTATTAACAATAATCTTGAAGTTTCTATTCCTGTTCAGAAATTTAATTTAGAAATCGGAAGTATTTTTGAAAGAATTGTATATTAAGAGGAGGTTAATTATGAGTGTTCAAATTATGGTTTTATACTATAGTATGTTTGGGAATACATTTATTATGGCAAAGGAAGGAATTTGTAAAGGTATTGAAGAAAAAAATGGCATATCTATTTTAAGAAGAGTTCCTGAACTTCTTCCAGATGAAATAATAGAAAAGAATGATAGAATAAGAAAAGCCAAAGAAATGCAAAAAGATGTAAAAATAGTAAAGTTGGAAGAGATGGAGAATGTAGATGGACTTATAGTTGGTTCTCCTACAAGATTTGGTAATATGTCTTCTCAGATGAGAAATTTTTTAGACCAGACAGGAAATTTATGGATAAAAGGAGTTTTGGTTAATAAACCAGTAGGATTTTTTACTTGTTCTGCAAGTATACATGGTGGGCAAGAAACTACTTTGATTTCTATGATGTTTACATTTTTACATCATGGTGCAATTATAGTTGGAGTGCCTTATACAGTAAAAGAATTAATTGAAACTACTAAAGGTGGTACTCCTTATGGAGCTTCTGCAGTTGTTGGAATAAATTCGGATATACCTCCATCAGAAATTGAACTTAAAATAGCAAGAGAACTTGGTAAAAGGGTAACTGAAATAGCGATAAAATTAAAGGAGGAGAAAAATGGATAAAAAAGTAATTGTATATTCAACAAAAACATGTCCTTATTGTAGATTGGCAAAAGAATTTTTAAAGAACAATAATATTGAATTTATTGACTATGATGTTGGAGAAAATAGAGAAAAACTTGAAGAGATGATAAAGAAAAGTGGGCAGATGGGAGTACCTGTTATTGATATTGAAGGAGAAATAGTTGTAGGTTTTGATAAAGAAAGAATAAAAGAAATTCTTGGAATATGAGAACTTATGAACTTATAATTATTGGAGCAGGTCCTGCTGGTTTGACAGGCGGAATATATGCGGCAAGAAAAAAAATAGATTTTATAATTTTAACAGAAGATATAGGTGGGATGACAAATTATAGTTGGGATATTGAGAATTATCTTGGTTATCAATTTATTACTGGACCAGAACTTGTTGAAAAATTTAAAGAACATATAAAAGAATTTAATGTTGATATAAGGGAAGGTAGAAAAGTTATAAAGGTTTTAAAAGATAGTATCAATTTTAAAATATTAACTAATTCAGAAACTTATTTAACCAAAACAGTTATAATTGCAACTGGAAGAAGAGCAAAAAAACTTAATGTTAAAGGTGAAAACGAGTTTAGAAATAGAGGAATAACTTATTGTGCTACTTGTGATGCTCCATTATTTAAGGATAAAATAGTTGCTGTAGTTGGTGGAGGAAATGCGGGTCTTGATGCCGTCTTACAACTTTCAAGGATTGCAGATAAAATCTATTTAATAGAAGTTAAAAGTGAGTTAACAGGAGATAAATTTGTTGTTGAGAAAGTGAAAGGAATTAAGAAAGTAGAAATATTTGTAAATAGTAAAATTATGGAAATCTATGGAGATAAGTTTGTAAGTGGAGTGAAGGTAAGAAGAAATGGTGAGATTATTGATATTAAAGTTGATGGTATCTTTGTTGAAATAGGTTCTATTCCAAATTCTGAAATAATTGATTTTGTAGAAAAAAATGAATATGGAGAAATAATAGTTGATTGTAAAAACAGAACATCATATTCAGGGATTTTTGCTGCAGGAGATGTCACAAATGTATTTGCCAAACAAATAATTGTTGCTTGTGGAGAAGGAGCAAAGGCTTCTATTTCTTCTTTTGAATATTTAAAATATTTATAAAAGATTACAAATGATAATAGCACTTGTAGAGGATGAAAAAGATATACTTAATTTAGTAAGTTATCATCTAAAAAAATCAAATTTTAATGTTAAAGAATTTCAAAAAGGTGAAGATTTTTTAAATTATTTAAAAAATGAAAAACCAGATCTTATTTTACTTGATCTAATGCTTCCAGATATTGATGGTTTTGAAATTTGTAAATTATTAAAGAGAGATGATAATTTTTCAAATATTCCGATAATTATACTTACAGCAAAAGGTGATGAAGTTGATAAAATTTTAGGGCTTGAAATAGGTGCAGATGATTATATTACAAAACCATTTTCAATAAAGGAACTTATTGCAAGAGTAAAGACTGTTTTAAGAAGATATGAAAATAAGACAAGTTACATAAATATTGGTGGAATAGTTAAAGTAGATCTTAATAAATATGAAGTATATGTAAAAGAGGAAAAAATAAATCTAACAACAACAGAATTTAAAATTTTACAAATTCTTTTAAGCAAAAAGGGATGGGTATTTAGCAGGGAGAAAATACTTGAAGAGTTATGGCATGGAGAAAAGGCAGTTATTGATAGAACCATAGATGTCCATATTAAAAGTTTGAGGGGAAAACTTAAAGAAGGTGGAAAATTTATTGTAAATGTTAGGGGTGTTGGATATAAAATTCAAGAATGAAAAGATATATTTTAACTAAACTTTTTTCTAGATTATTTCTTTCTCTTATTTTTCTGGTACTATGTTTTTATATAATTTTTTCTCAACAAATTAAAAAAACTTCATTTATTCTTTTTGAATCTCAATGTAAAGATTTAATTTCTAAAATTTCTGATATTTGTGAAAAAAGAATTGATAAAAATGAAATTATACAATTAAATGAAGATTTAAAAATTATTGATAGATATACCAATCTGAGGATAACTTTAATAGATAAAAATGGAATTGTTATAGGTGATTCAAGAAAAAATCCTCAATTTATGGAAAATCATAAAGATAGACCTGAATTCGTTGAATCAATTGAAAAAGGATATGCAAAATCTATTAGATTGAGTCAGACTCTTAGAGAATATATGTTTTATTATGCTGTATATTTGAAAGAAAAAGGTGTTGTTTTAAGATTAAGTTCTGACTTGAAATCAATTCCTAATTTATTTTTATTTATTAAAAAACCTTTTACAATTTTAATTTTTGCTTTTGTAACAACTTTGTCTTTTTTATATCTTCTAATCTTATGGAGAGTAGCAAAAAATATTGGTTTTATTGAAGACTTTATTAATAATTTAGCAGTTAAAAAGGATGAAAGAAAATTACTTGAATTTAAATTTAGAAGTTTAACAAAACTTATAGAAAATCTAAATGAAATCAGTAGAAGTTTAACAAATAAATCTGAATTGGAGAACATTGCAAATTGGTTATATAAGATTATTGATTTAATTGAAATTCCGACTCTTATTTTAGATTTAGATGGCAAAATTATAAATTACAATTTAGGTTTTGAAAAATTGATAAAAAGATTGAACAGAGATAAATATTTTTGGGAAGAAATTGAAAATTTTGAATTAAATGACCTGATAGAGAAAACAATAAAATTTAAAGAAAAATTTGATAAAGAAGTTGAAATTAATGGAAAATGGTATTTATCAAAAACATTTTATTTAGAAGAAACTCATAATATTTTATTGTTTTTATTTGACATTACATTGACAAAAGAAATTAATAAAATCAGGAAAGATTTTATTATTAATGTTTCTCATGAGTTAAAGACTCCACTAACTGTTATAAAAGGATATATTGAAACTATTGAAGAGAGAATTAAAGATGAAGAATTAAGGAGTTTTGTAAATATAATAAATAACCAGACAGATAGAATGATAAAAATTGTAGAGAATATAATTACTTTATCTCAAGTAGAATTACAGAAAATGGAACTTGAGGATATTAATATAAAAGAAGAAATAAAAGCAGTATATGAATTATATAAGAAAAAAGCAGAGGAGAAAAATATTCAATTTATACTAAATCTTTCAGATGTAAGAGTTATTAAAGGAGATAAATTTAAACTTGGGCAGGTACTTATAAATCTTGTGGATAATGCAATAAAATTTACAGATAAAGGAAGGGTTGAAATAAATTTAAAGGAAGATAAAAAATATATAATTATTGAGATAAAAGATACAGGAATTGGTATTTTCAAGGAAGAATTACCAAAAATATTTGAAAAGTTTTATGTTGGTGAAAAAAAGAAACCTCAATCTGGTACAGGACTTGGCCTTTCAATAGTAAAAAATATTGTTGAACTACATAATGGGAAAATAGAGGTTGAAAGTGAATTAAATAAAGGAACTAAATTTACAATATACCTACCTTATTAGTTTCAAATTAAATTTTAACTGAATTTTAACAAAATTTTTAATTTTTTTTAATTATTACCCAGTATCTTTATTTTAAAAATGATAAAAATTGAAAACTACTTTCCGTTAGTCAAAAAAATTTTGAAAAGATATGAAAATAAAGGTGTTGAAAAAGATGATTTATTTCAAGAAGGAGTTATGGGTTTGATAGAAGCAAAAAATAATTATAAGTATGATATGAATGTCAATTTTGCAACTTATGCACAGTACTGGATAAAAAAATATATTTTAAAAAGTATTGATAAAAATAGAAAGCAAAAAATAAGTATGAAGAAAGTTTTTAATAAATCTTTTTATCAAAACACCCCATTTTTTTTGTATGATTTGAATTTAACCATTTTGTCTGAAATTGAGAAAGAAGTAATAGAGAAATTTTATTTAGAAGAAAAAACATTAGAGGAGATATCAAAAGAGTTAGACCTTCCAAGAGAAAGGATAAGACAAATAAAACAAAAATCATTGATTAAACTTAAAAAAATTTATAGAAATTTAGCCAATTCTTCACAAAAAATTAATAATAAGGATGTATCTTATATAGTAAAAGGATAGAAAAATGTATTTTTTTAAATTAATAATCTACAGAAAGGAGGTGGTGAAATATGAGGGTAGAAAAATTTATTTTGGAATTATTAGAAAGATGTTGAAAAATTTAAAAAAGGAGGGAAAATGTGGAAATTTAGAATTATTATCTTTTCATCATTATTAAGTTTTTCATTTTTATTTGCCGGAGAAATGGATATACTTTTAGAAAAACTTATTAAAAAGGGTGTATTAACAAAAGAAGAAGCAAAAGAGATAAAGGAAGAAGTTAAGAAAGAAAAGGAAAAAGAGAAATATAGTTTTTTAAAAGATACTAAATTTTCTGGGGATTTAAGAATTAGATATCAGAGAGATAATATTGAAGGTGAACCTCATAGAGATAGAGAAAGATTTAGGGGAAGATTTGGATTTAAAACAAATATTGGAGAAAATACTGAAGTTGGAATGAGATTGGCAACAGGAGTAGGAGAACAGACATCTACAAATCAAACCTTTGAAAATGCCTTTTCACAAAAAAATATCTGGATTGATAGGTTTTATGTAAAACATAGAATAAGTGATTTTGGAATAATTGCAGGCAAAATGGAGAATCCCTTCTATTGTACCGATATGATTTGGGACTCAGATATTAATCCAGAAGGAATTGCATTTACATATCAAAAGAATAATTTTTTTACCAATTTAGGAGTATTTATACTTGACGAATTTAAAAGTTCAACTGATGACCCAATGCTTTATAGTTTCCAGATTGGATATAAAGGTAAAATTATAGAAAGGGATTTTAAAATTGGGTTTGGACTCTATTTAACTGATAGTTTGAAAAATAAAAAACAAGATGATATAAGTCCAAATTATAAACCGAAAGGTAATACTCTTACTTCAGATGGGAAATATTCTTATGAATATAAGCCATTAAGTATTCCCATTGAATTTACAGTGTTTGAAGTCGCAAACAAGTCATTTAAGTTATATGGTGAATATATCCGTAATATAGAATCTGGTGTTTCTGAAAATGAAGGTTATCTAATTGGATTTACTTTTGGTAAATTGAAAGAAAAAGGAGATTGGGAATTTGGATATAATTACAGGAAAATTGAAGGTGATGCAACACTGGCTATATTAAGTGATTCTGATATAAATGGTGGAGGTACATCTTTGAAAGGTCATAAAATTAGTTTTGGGTATCAAGTAAGTAAAAATTCTTCTTTTGGAATAACCTACTTTATTGGTCAACCATTAAGTCCAAGGACTGACAAAAGAAATACATTACAAATTGATTATTTAATAAAATTTTAAAAGGGAGGTAAAAGATGATTAAAAAATTTTTATTATCCATAAGTATAATATGGTTAATTTTTACAAATCTTTATGCTGAAACAGAGATGACAGGAGCAGGTGCTACTTTCCCTTTCCCTCTATATTCAAAAATGTTTGATGAGTATTATAAAACTTATGGAGTAAAGGTAAATTATCAATCAATTGGTTCTGGTGGTGGAATAAGACAATTAAAATCAAAAACAGTTGATTTTGCAGGTAGTGATGCTTTTCTAACAGATGAGCAGTTAAAAGAATTTGATGATGAGATTCTTCATATACCAACTTGTTTAGGAGCAGTTGTAATAACATACAATCTTGATATACAGGACCTTAAATTTACACCTGAGATTATTGCAGATATTTTTCTTGGTAAAATAACAAAGTGGAATGATGAAAAAATCATAAAAGTAAATCAAGATAAAAATTTGCCAAATATGAGTATTACAGTAGTTAGAAGGTCAGACGGAAGTGGAACTACTTTTGTCTTTACTGATTATTTATCAAAGGTTAGTAATCAATGGAGAGAAAAAGTTGGTAGAGGAACAAGTGTAAACTGGCCAATTGGTCTTGGTGGGAAGGGTAATGAAGGTGTTTCAGGACTTGTTAGACAGATACCAGGTGCTATTGGATATGTTGAATTGACTTATGCTTTACAGAATAATTTGCCTGTTGGAATAATTCAAAATAGATCTGGCAAATTCATTAAACCTACTATTGAATCAATTACTTTAGCATCAAATGTTAAATTACCAGAGGATATGAGAATTAGTATTACAGATACAGAGAATAAAGATGGATACCCAATTTCTTCTTTTACATATATATTGGTTTACAAAAACTTAAAAAAATCAAATGAAAAAATGACTTATGAAAAAGCAAAAGGAGTTGCAGATTTATTATGGTGGATGACACATCAAGGGCAGAAATATACAAAACCACTTAGTTATGCCCCTCTTGGAATTCAAGCAGTTGAAAATGCAGAAAAAATGTTGAAGAAACTCCATTTTGATGGTAAAATTCTCCTTAAATGATAAATACAGAAAAAGTATATAAAAAGATAATTGGGATAGGAGGAGTTATTATAATTGGACTCCTCCTATCCATTTTTATAACACTTTTTTTAAATTCTTTACCAACAATTAAAAAGTTTGGTTTTAAATTTTTAATTAATAAAACATGGGACCCTGTTTTTGAAAATTTTGGTGCATTACCTTTTATTATAGGAACAATTTTAACCTCAATAATTTCGTTAATTATCTCAGTCCCATTTTCTCTATCTCTATCTTTATTCATAGGTGAATATTACAGAGACACATTTATTTCAAAAGTATTTGAAACATTTATAGAAATCATTGCAGTTATTCCCTCTGTGATTTTTGGTTTGTGGGGACTTTTTTATCTTGCACCAATCATAAGAAGTTTACAATTGAAATTCTCCCTTCCTCCTACTGGAGTTAGTATTTTTACTGCTTCTTTAATACTCTCAATTATGATTATTCCATATGCTACATCTATAGGTAAAGAGGTTATTAAACTTGTTCCAATTGATTTGAAAGAGGCTGCTTTTTCTTTTGGAGCAACAAGATATGAAGTTGTAAAAAAAATTATTTTTCCTTATGCAAGAAGTGGAATTTTTGCAGGTTTTCTACTTTCTTTTGGAAGAGCAATAGGAGAAACAATGGCTGTTACAATGGTTATAGGCAATTCAAATTTTTTAACTTTTAATATTTTAAAATCTGGCAATACAATTGCCTCAATAATAGCAAATGAATTTACAGAAGCAGTGGAAACTTTACATCTTACATCTTTAATTGAACTTGGATTAATTTTATTTTTAATAACATTTATAATAAACTTTTTTGCACATTTTTTTGTCATTAAAAGAAAAATAATTGAAATATGAAAATATTTAAAGACAGAATTTTTAAATTTTTAATTATAATATTCACAATTATTTCTATTCTTCCTCTCTTTTTTATATTTTTTATAATTTTAAAAAAGGGTCTTTCTGTAATAAATTTAAATTTTCTGTTATCTTTACCAAAACCTCCTGGAGAAACAGGTGGAGGAATTCTGAATGCTATTGTAGGGACTTTTTTACTTATATTTATTGCTTCTTTAATTTCAATACCCTTAGGAATATTTTTAGGAATATTTCTTTATGAATATAAAAAAAGAAAAATAGGAGAAATTTGTTATATCTTCATAGATGTTTTACAGGGTATTCCTTCAATAGTAATAGGTATAGTTGCCTATATATGGATAGTAAAAAAAATGGGACACTTTTCTGCTTTTTCTGGTGGATTTGCTTTATTCTTAATTTTACTTCCAATTGTTATAAAATCCACAAAAGAAACACTTGATATGATACCTTTTGATTTGATTGAAACTTCTCTTTCACTTGGGATAACTTATCCAAGAACCATTTTAAAGGTTGTTTTACCTTGTGGAATGAGTGGAATGATGTCTGGAATATTGGTTGGAATAGGTAGAATTTCTGGTGAAACAGCACCTTTACTATTCACTGCTTTTGGTTCTCCATTTTTGAATTTGAATATTTTAAAACCAATAAGTTCTTTACCTCATTTAATATTCACCTATACAATGAGTCCTTATGATGATTGGCATCGTCAGGCATGGGGTTGTGCTTTATTATTAATTATGATTATTTTATCTTTAAATATAATAAGTAAGATTATAGTAAAAAAATGGAAAATAGAATTTTAAAAATTGAAGATTTTTCTGCTGGATATGGAAATTTAACTATTTTGAAGAATATAAATCTTGAAATTTCAAAAAATAAAATAACTGCAATAATGGGACCATCTGGATGTGGTAAAACAACACTAATAAGATGTATAAATAGAATGCATGAATTAAAAAAAGACGCATTTCATTATGGTAAAATCTATTTAGAAAATGAAAATATTTTTAATATGAATCCAGTAATTTTAAGAAGAAAGGTGGGTATGGTTTTTCAAAAACCAAATCCATTCCCTCATATGTCAATTTATGAAAATGTTCTCGCAGGTTATTTAATTAATGGTATTAAATTGAAAAAAGCAGAAAAGGACATAATTGTTGAAGAAACATTAAAAAAAGTTGCTTTGTGGGATGAGGTTAAGGATAAATTATACTTAAGAGGGACTTATCTTTCAGGCGGCCAACAACAAAGATTGTGTATAGCAAGAACTCTTGCATTAAAACCAGAAATTCTACTACTTGATGAACCAACCTCTTCTCTTGACCCTAAATCAACTTTTGAAATAGAAAGATTACTTGAAAAATTAAAAGAAAATTTGACAATAATTATTGTTACACATAATATTTCACAGGCATCAAGAATTTCTGATTATGTTGCTTTTTTATATTTAGGTGAACTTGTTGAATTTGGAAAAAGTGAGAAAGTTTTCACTTCTCCTACTAATAAAAAGACAGAGGAATATTTAAGCGGTAAATTTGGTTAAAAATGGGGGTGTTTATGTTAGATGAGAGAATAATAGAACTTAAAAGAAAAATTACTGAATTTGGTTTACTCATAGAAAAGATGATAGATGAAAGCATTGCTGGATTATTGAATAAAAATGAAGAAAGGCTAAAAAAGGTTATAGAAGATTTAGAAGAGAAGGCAAATAATTTTGAAATAGAAATTGAGGAATTGTGTATAGAAACAATTGCACAATTTGAACCAAAAGCAAAAAATTTAAGAATAATTTTGATGATTTTGAAAATAAATAATGACCTTGAAAGGATAGGAGACCATGCAGTTAATATATCTGAAAGCAGTTTGTTTTTAATAAAAAGACCAGATGTAAAACCATTGATTGATATACCAAGGATGGCTGATGAATCAATAAAAATGTTGAAAGACAGTATTAATTCTTTTATAAATGAAGATGCAGAAATGGCGAGAAACGTTTGTTATAGAGATAATATAGTTGATAATTTAAAAGACCAAATTATAAGAGAATTAGTAACATATATGATTTCTGACCCAAATACAATAGAAAGGTCTTTGGAATTGATAAGAATAACACAAAATTTAGAAAGAATAGCAGATCTTTCTACAAATATAGGCGAGGATGTAATATTTATAACACAAGGTAAAATAATAAAACATCATATAGAAGAAAAATGAAGAAAATATTATTTTTGTGTAAAGAAAATTCTGCAAGAAGTCAGATGGCGGAAGCAATTGTTAATAATTTTTATAAAGATAAATTTATTGCTTTTTCTGCAGGTTCTAAACCAAAATATGTTCATCCACTTGCAATTTCAGTTATGAAAGAAATAGGTATAGATATATCAAATCAGAGGAGTAAGTCAGTTGTTGAATTTCTTGGCGAAAAGTTTGATTATGTTATTACTGTTTGTGCAGGAGATAAAAATGGTATCTGCCCTGTTTTCTATGGTGATGCTGGTGAGACAATATATTGGGAAATACCAGATCCTGCAAGATCTAACGATATTGAAAGTTTTAGAAGAGTAAGAGATTTATTGATAAAAAAAATAAACGGGTTTATAAAAATTAGAGATTGACTTAAATTAGATAATTGAAAAACGAAAAATGCTTTTTAATATTTATAATTTAAATATTTTACTTCAATCTCTAATAGGTGGACTTTTTACTTGGTTTATTACTTTAATTGGCGCTTTAACAATTTTTTTAAATAAAAAATCAGATAGAAAAATTTTTGATGTTGCACTTGGATTTGCAGGTGGAGTTATGCTTGCTGCAAGTTTTTTTTCACTTTTACTTCCTTCAATAGAATATTCAAAAAAATTACTTATTCCTTTATGGTTTCCAGTTTCATTAGGGTTCTTAGGAGGGGCCTTATTTTTATTATTATTTGATAAGATAATTCCTCACCTTCATATAAATTCAAAAATAGAAAATAAAGAAGGGATTAAAACTGAACTTCCTGTTTATTTTTTGCTTGTTTTCGCAATAACTTTACATAATATCCCTGAAGGACTTGCAATTGGTGTTTCTTTTGGTTCGCTAAAATACAATAATACTTTTGAAAATTTTTTAAATTCTTTATCGCTAACAATAGGTATCGGTATTCAAAATTTCCCTGAAGGACTTGCTGTCAGTTTGCCTTTATCTACTTCTGGGATTAGTAAATTAAAAAGTTTTATTTTAGGGCAATTATCAGGACTTATTGAACCATTATTTGCTCTTGTGGGTGCATTTTTTGTCTCCTATTTTTCCAAAATTTTACCATATGCTCTATCTTTTGCAGCAGGTGCTATGATTTATGTAATAATTGAAGAAGTTATTCCTGAAACACAAAAAGAAGGGAATATTGATATTTCAACATTTTCTTTTATTATAGGTTTTGTAATTATGACAATTCTTGACATTTCTATTTAATCAATAAAAAGTAAGAATCTTATATCCAGATGGTTTTAACAAATCAAATAATAATTTTCTTTTTTCATCGTATTCTGGAAAGAAAATTTCTTTACAGTCAAGTATATTTTTTCTTCATTAACAAGTTTTACTGAAAATGCAAGACAACTATCCTCAATACATTTTTTACAATTTTTTAGTAAGTAGTTTATAAACATGGAGTACTTCAAGTTTATCTTTTTTTTATAATTAGGCTTTATTATTTTTATAATTTCATTTTTTTTCTTTATCCATTTTATTATTTCAATTTGCATCTTTTTCATCTTTAATTTTTCCTGCAGAAATTTTATTTGAATAAAGTATAATAATTTTTTCTTTGCTAAAGATTTTTCAGTATGATTATATATTGCTTTGGGTAAAATTGTATTTAAATAAGCAAGATGTCACTTATATCTTCATCAATTAAAGCAATAAATCTTATTTTTTCAGGATCAGCAGGACAAGGTAAAACTCTTTCAATTGTTATATTCATTTTTTAAATTTAATTTCTTTATTATCCCAGGCATAACTTGTTTTACAGTGTGATTTTTCTCTTTTTTTTAAGATTTCATAAATTTTTTTTACAAATTTTAAAGCATCTTCTTTATCTTCATCCATCACTATTTTTTTTATTTCAATTATATCTTTTTCTTCAAATTCTAAAACCTCTTTATTTTCCATTTAAACTTTTTTATTTCTTTTTAATGTGAACTTTTTCTCGTCTTTCCCATCTTTCATTATAATTTCCTAACTTCATACATTTTTACATAAGAAATAAAAGTTCTTCAAATTTCATTTGTTTAAGATAATTTATAATTTTCACACCTTTTTGTCAATTTTGTAGATTTTTGAAAGGAGATAATATGTGTAAAAGTTGCAAATCTGGTTTTGAAGTGGTAAAAAGAAAGGTATATAAATGTAGGAAGTAAGGAAGGACTTAATTTCCCAGAGAACACCTCGTAGGTGAAAAAAGGTCATAATTCTTTATTTCATTTGACAGCAAAATTTTCTATTAAGGGAAAATACACAGTGAAATATGAAACAAAAAGATTTAACTATCATCTTCTTAAGTGATAAATTTTTTAATAAGACAATAGACATGAATAGAAAAAGTTGAATGTTTAATAGAAAGCTTTGAATCAAGATATTTTATTTTTCCCTTTTTGATTGTTGACTGGCAAGATTGGAAAAGAAATTAAGTACCGATTGGAGTATTTGAGGTGTTTTTTTATTTTGTTCTGGTAGCATAAAACCAATTTTTTTTAAAAAAATTTTATTTTCTTTTTCAATTATTTCAAAAAATATATAGGCATTTCCAAAATTTTTAAAATCAATTCTGTAAGTTGTAAATAAACTTTTCAAATTCTCTATTTCTTCAAAAGGACCTAATTTTAATGATATATCTCTACTTTTTTCTTCTATCTTATCAATCTTTTTGAAGTATTTTATTTCTCCAAGTTGATTTATTATAAATTCAAGTCCTTTTAAAATTGCTTCCCTGTCATTTCTTAAATTCTTTTCTCCATAGTTTTCAGGAATATAAAAACTTTTAAAAATTTGCTCATACTCTCCACCAGCAATTTCAAAAATAAGTTTTTGAGAAAAATTATTTATCTCATTAACGGAGACCAGATTTTTTATAAAAAGAAAAACTGTTAAAAAAATTATTTTTCCCATCGTAAAAATTATAAACAAAAAAATATTATATTTCAAATTTTTAATCTGTTTTGAAAAATGTAATAAAATTAAGAAGATTCAAGTATAATTTAATTTAAAAGGTAAAATTATAAAAAATGTATACTTACTGCAGAAAAATGAGGTGATAATTATGGCTTATTTTATGCAAAAATTTTGAATGAGAAGTTGAAAGAATGAGAGAAATTTTATAACTACCATAGACCACATGAATCTCTTAATGGAAAGACACCTTATAAAAAGATGAGAGAAAAACTAACTTCTTTCAATGTAACCAGTGATTGGCAAATTCACATTGGTTTGACAAAGATAATTTAAAAAGGTAAAATTTGTAAATAATTTTAAAAGGGGCCGTAGTTCAGCGGTCAAGAATGCCAGACTGTCGATCTGGAGGTCGCGGGTTCAAATCCCGTCGGCCCCGTTTTTTCAATTTTTTGTTTTAAAAAATGGACTATAAAAAATACTGGCATACAACTTCACATATAATGGCTCAGGCAGTAAAAAGATTATTTCCTGAAGTTAAACTTGGAACAGGACCTGCTATTGAAAAGGGCTTTTATTATGATTTTTATAAAAAAGAACCATTTACTCCAGAAGATCTAATAAAGATAGAAGACGAAATGAAAAAAATTATAAAAGAAAATTATAAAATTGAAAGAATTGAGAAAAATAAACAACAGGCAAAAGAAATTTTAAAAAACGAACCTTTTAAAATAGAAATTCTTGATGAGATAAAAGATGAGAAAGTAACTTTTTATCAACAGGGAGAGTTTATAGATTTATGCGAAGGCCCTCATCTATATTCAACTGGTGAAGTTAAATTCTTTAAACTTCTATCAATTTCTTCTTCTTACTGGAGAGGTGATGAAAATAGGGAGAGTATGCAAAGAATTTATGGTATTTCTTTTGAAACAAAAGATGAGTTAGAGAATTATTTAAAATATATGGAAGAGTCAAAAGAAAGGGACCATCGAATTCTTGGGAAAAAACTTGATTTATTCAGTATAAATCCAGATTATGGACCAGGTCTTATTTTCTGGCATCCTAAGGGAGCAATTATAAGAAAAATTATTGAAGATTTCTGGAAAGATGTTCATCTTAAAAATGGTTATGAGATTGTATATACTCCACACATTGCAAATATTTCTCTATGGGAGAGATCAGGTCATACATCCTTTTACAGTGATTATCTTTTTCCAAAGATGGAGATAGAGGAGGGGAAAATATACTTATTAAAACCGATGAACTGTCCATTCCATATTCAAATTTATAATAGTAGATTAAGAAGTTATAGAGAACTTCCTATAAGGTGGGCCGAACTTGGGACTGTTTATAGATATGAAAAACCAGGAGTTTTACATGGACTTTTAAGAGTTAGAGGTTTTACACAGGATGATGCACATATTTTTTGTACTCTTGAACAACTTGAACAAGAAATTTGTAAGATTATAGATTTGGTTTACTTCTTTTTAAAAAGTTTTGGATTTGAAGATTATAGAGTTTTTTTATCAACAAGACCTGAAAAATTTGTTGGAACTGTTGAAAGTTGGGAAAAAGCAACCAGTTCCCTTGTAAATGCTTTGAAATCAAAAAATATAAATTATGAAATTGATCCAGGGGAAGGAGTATTTTACGGACCTAAAATTGATATAAAAATTAAAGATTGTATTGATAGAGAATGGCAGTGCTCAACTATACAAATTGATTTTAATATACCTGAAAAATTTGATTTAAAATATATTGATGATAATGGAAATTTTAAAACACCTATAATGATTCATAGAGCAATTCTTGGTTCTCTTGAAAGATTTTTTGGAATTTTAATTGAACATTATAAAGGAAACTTTCCACTATGGCTTGCTCCAGAACAAGTGAGAATTTTACCTATTGCAGATAGGCACAATCAATTTTCTATTGATTTAAGGGAAAAGTTAAAAGAACATTTCAGGGTTGAAGTTGATTTAAGAAATGAAAAAATAAATAAAAAGATTAAAGACGCAGAAGAGGAAAAAATTCCTTACATGATAATCATAGGAGATAGAGAAATTAGAGAAAATAAGTTGTCTTTAAGAAAACATAGAAAAGGGATGCTTGGAGAATTTAGTTTTAATGAAATTGTAGAATTGTTTAAGAACGAGATAATATCTAAAAAAATATAAATCTCAGTTAAGTTCTTTCATTTCAAGTTCAATAAAAGAAATTAGATATTCTAAAACTTTATCTATCGCAATTTCCACAATTTCACCGGTTTTTCTTTTTTTCACTTCTAATTTATTGTCTTTAACTTTTCTCCCAATTATTATTTGAAGAGGAAAACCGCAAAGGTCAGCATCTTTAAACTTAACTCCTGCACTTTCTTCTCTATCATCAATTATAACACTAATATTATTCATTTTTAATTGGTTATAAACTTTTTCACTTATATTTACTATGTTGCTATCACCTATGTTTGTGGGAATTATATCTACTAAGAATGGAGCAATAGACAAAGGCCAGACTATTCCATTTTCATCATAATTTCCTTCTATCACTGCAGCAACTATTCTGCTTACGCCTATTCCATAACAACCCATATAAACCGGTTTTTCCTGATTATCTTTGTCTACAAAGTATGCCTTCATAGATTTACTATATTCAAGCCCAAGTTTAAAAATATGACCTACTTCAAGCTCACTGCATTCTCCTTCTGCCACAAATTCTTCTGAAAATTTCCCACCTATTACACCACTTTCTGCTTCTTTGATATTAAACTTAAGTCCACATTTTTTAAATATTTTTTTGTATGTTTCTTTCATTAAATTGTAAGATTTATCAAGTCCATCTTCATCTAAATCAAAACTGTAAGCATCCTTCATTAAAAATTCTCTCGCTCTTATAATTGCAAATCTTGGTCTTATTTCGTCCCTAAATTTTGTCTGGATTTGATACAAAATTATAGGTAATTGTTTCCATGATTTTATATATCTCCTGATTATATCAGTGATTACTTCTTCATGTGTTGGTCCAAAAATCATTTCTCTATTATGTCTATCAATAAATCTAATCATATCTTTTCCCATTTTCTCAAGACGAGCAGTTTCTTTCCATAATGATGCAGGTTGTAGAGAAGGCATTAACAATTCTATCGCTCCTGCTTTATCCATTTCTTCTCTTACTATATTTTCAACTTTTTTCAGAACTCTTAGTCCAAGTGGTAGATAAGTATAAACACCAGCAGAAAGTTTATCTATTAAACCCGCTCTTATTAACAGTTTATGACTTATTGTTTCCGCCTCTTTTGGTGCTTCTTTTTGTGTAAGAATAAAATATTTACTCCATCTCATATATCCTCCTAATCAAAGAAAATATTTTATCCTATTTCTCTCAAATTTAAAAGTATAAAATTATTTTTTCCTATAAATCTTTCCAGGCAATTCTTCAATTAACCCTTTCATATGAAGTTGGGTTAATAAAGAAAGAAGAATTTTGGGTTCAATTTTACTTATACTTAATATTTCATCTACGTTTAATGGTTGTTCTAAAATTTTTATAATTAATTTTTCTTCTTCTGTTAAAGTTTCTATTTTCTTCTTTGTTTGTTTTTGTTCTTTTACTTTTATGTTTAATGCCTCAAGTATATCATTTGTATTTTCTATTAATATTGCCCCTTCTTTTAAGAGTTGATTGGTTCCTTTTGAATATAATGTATCAACTCTTCCTGGTAAAGCAAAAACATCTCTTCCTTGTTCAAGTGCAAAATTGGCTGTAATCAAAGCACCACTTTTAGGTCCTGCTTCTATTATAATTACACCTTTACATAAACCAGAAATTATTCTATTTCTTTTTGGGAAATTATATTTTTCAGGGAGAGTAAAAGATGGGTATTCTGTTATTACTGCACCATTTTTTATAATATCTTTTCCAAGTTTTCTGTTTTCAGGAGGATAGAAATTTTTGAATCCAGAACCCATTATACCGATTGTTTTTCCATTTGCTCTTAATGCTCCTGTGTGAGCAGCAGTATCAATTCCTCTTGCCAGACCGCTTACAATTGTAAAACCAAATTGAGATAGTTCAAATGCAAATTTTTCAGCCATTTTAATACCATAAACAGATGGGGTTCTTGTTCCTACTATTGCAATAGGAATAATATTATTAAAATTTATATTCCCTTTAAAATAAAACAAAATAGGTGGGTCATAAATTTCTTTTAATAGAAAGGGATAATTAGGGTCTTTTATGGTCAGAATATTTATTCCCTCATTTTCAATATATTTGATTTCTTCTTTTAATGGCAACTCTTCCCATCTTTTAATTTTTTCAGCAATGTTTTTAGATAATCCGAATTCAACTAATTTCTTTGTATCAAGTTTAAAAATCTCTTCAATGTTTTTTAATTCATTAAATAATTTTTGTAGTTTTTGATATGAAATATTTATAAAGTTTAAAGCAAGCCAATAAATTTTTTCATCCATTTTTAAAAAGTGGTTGGATCAAATAATTTTTGATATTCACTCAATGCAAATCTATCAGTCATTCCTGCAATATAATCACATATAACAATTTCCTTTTTCTCTTGCTCTATTTTTTTCTGGATATGAGATGGTAATTGTCTTGGTTCATTATAATAAGCATAAAATAGTTCTTTTATAATTCTTCCACCTTTTTCTGTCATTCTTATGACCTTTGGATGAGTATACATTTTTTCTTCAAGGAACTTCCGCAACTGACTGTGTTGAATTTTTGCTTTCTCAGAATTTTTAACTATAATCTCTAAGTTTCTAATTTCATCTACTGATTTTGGGTTTAGTTTTGATAAGTTTTTTTTTGTTTCTTCAATAAGATCTGTTACAAAATAATTTATCAAATTCCTTATCATTATATGTCTCTTATGCCTTTTATCATTTAATTGTTTTCGTATATTTTTTTCTATCTCTTTCCATATTTCTACATCTTCAACATCTTTAAAACTTATAATTTCTGATTTAATACCATCGTCTAAATCATGACAGGTATAGGCAATTTCATCCGCTACATTAACAATCTGCGCTTCTATTGTTGGTGATTTAAATTTTATAAATTCTTCATATTCTTTTTCAATCAAAGGAGTGTCAAAACTTGTTGAATGTCTAATTATCCCTTCTCTCACTTCATAAGTTAGGTTTAATCCTGGAAAATCTGGATATTTTTCTTCAAGAAAATCAACAATTTTTAATCCCTGTTTGTTGTGTTCAAAACCAGGTAAATTATATGATTGCATAATTTCATTTAAAACTGTTTCACCTTTATGTCCAAATGGAGTATGTCCAAGGTCATGTGCAAGAGAGATCGCTTCAACAAGATCTTCGTTTACTTTTAATTCTCTCGCAATCGTCCTTGCAATCTGTTGAACTTCAAGAGTATGAGTTAATCTATTTCTATAATAGTCACCTTCATGATAAATAAAAACTTGTGTTTTATATTCAAGTCTCCTAAAAGCAGTTGAGTGTATTATTCTATCCCTGTCTCTTTGAAAAGGAGTTCTAAAAGGATGTTCGTCTTCCTTATATTTTCTTCCAAGAGTTTTAAAACTGAAAACTGCGTATTTTTCAAAGATTAATTTTTCCCTATCTTCTAAAAATTTATTTTCCATTCCGGAGTTGGTAAATATTTTAATGGGTCAACATTTACACCATCAATAATGATTTCAAAATGTATGTATCTTTTCCTTTGAGTTCCAGATTTTACTTTCCCTATAGTTTCACCTTTTTTCACTCTATCTCCATTTTTAACTTTTATTTCAAGGTCGTGCGCATAAACAGTATAGATAGAAGGATTATGTTTAATTATAATTGTCTCATCATATTTTTTAGTATTTCCTGCAAAAACAACCTCTCCATCCTGCGAAGCAACAACATCTGTCGCTGGTTCAACTATCAAATCAATTCCTTTATTCTCAAGTTCACCAAATTTACATATTATTTTACCATAAACAGGCCAGATAAACATACTTTCTTTAACAATTTTTGTTTCAATTTCAAGCGTTTTTGTTTCTACAAAAGATTGTGGTTTAATATCTGCTGGTGGTAAAAGTGCATAAGATGGTTGCTGTTTATTTGTTTCAGGAATTAATAATCTTTGCCCAACACTTATATTTTCGTTTTTCAAATTATTCGCTTTCATAATCTTTTCAATCCCTTGTTTAATTTTTTCAACTGTTTCACCTTCATAATAATATTTAGATATCCTGAATAAAGTTTCTCCCTTTCTTACTTCATGATATGTAAAATTTACCTTTTCTGGTTTTGTTGCAATTGTAATAGCACATCCAGAAATTAAAAATATAAACAGTCCTAATTCAATTCTTTTTAAAATTTTCATTTTTTAAAAAATTAATCACAAATTTTTATTTTTTCCTTTTTTAAAATGGAGTAGAACATATTCACCTTTAATTTTTTCCCTTTTGGTATTTCCCATAATTTCAAAACTCCATTTATTTCAAGACATAAATCAAAGTGATGAGAAGTTTTAAAATGTTCCTGAATAACAAAAATCATTTTATTTTTCCCTTAGTTAAACAAAATTCATATAAAGGACAATTATTACAATTAGGATTTTTTGATTTACAAATATTTCTTCCAAACAGAATTAATCTAAAAGGAAAGTCAATCCATTCATCTTTTGGTAAAATCTTCATTAAATCTTTTTCTATTTTTTCAGGGTCTTTATTTTTTGTTAGACCAAGGCGATATGAAACTCTTTTGACATGTGTATCAACTACAATTCCTTCTGCCTTTCTAAATGCCTGGGATAACACAACATTTGCTGTTTTCCTTGCAACACCTGGTAGTTTAATTAAATCTTCAAGTTTATCTGGTAATTTACCATTAAATTCTTTAACAATAATTTGAGATACTTTTTTTATATACTTTGCTTTATTCTTATAGAAATTAACCGATTTTATTAATTTAGTAATTTCATTTATATCAGAAGATGCAAAATCATTAGGAGTTTTAAATTTTTTGAATAGTTCAGCAGTTACTTTGTTAACTCTTTCATCAGTTGTTTGTGCAGAAAGAATAGTGGCTATTAAAAGTTGAAAAGGATTTTCAAAATATAAAGCCGTTTTTGAAATAGGATATAATTTTTTGAGTATTAAACTTATTTCTTTTACTTTTTCCATTATAATAAATTTTAACCAAATTAATCTTTTTCGTCAAACCTCTTCACTTCTTAGGTGAGGATAGGAAAGATTGTGGTTTTTTGGCTTTTGATTATATGATTATTTTAGATTTCGTTAGAAGTATTAATTTTATAAAAAATGGAGATAGCCGGATTTGAACCGGCAACCTTCCGCGTGCAAGGCGGACGCTCTCCCGTTGAGCTATATCCCCACAAAAATAATTTTAACAAAAAAAATGTTAAATGTCAATATTTATGCAACTTTCTGCAAGATATGAACTTCTATAAAATATGCCGGAAAAGACTTTTCTAAAACCAATTTTTAAACCATAATCCTTAATTTTTAAAAAGAAATCGGTATCATAAAATTTCTTTACTTCATATCCATTTTTATTTGGTTTTAAATATTGACCAACAACAAGAATATCGCATCCTGTCTTTAAAATATCTTCCATTAATATAAAAATTTCTTCTTCTTTCTCTCCAAGACCAAGCATAAATCCTGATTTTGTTATAAAACCATATTTTTTAATTTCTGATAATATTTTTAATGATGTGTTATAATCTGACTTTGGTCTTATAATTGGATATAAAAATGACACTGTTTCAAGATTATGAGAAATTATATCTGGTTTTGAGTCAAAAATAATTTTTAAGGAATTTAAATTACCATTAAAATCAGGAATAAGTAGTTCAATTTTTGTTTCTGGAGATTTTTTTCTTATTTCTTCAACAACTTTTTTAAATTGACCTGCGCCTCCATCGGGTAAATCATCTCTCGTTACTGAAGTTATAACGACATATTTCATTTCAAGTATTTTGACAATTTCAGCAATTCTTTCTGGTTCTTTATTGTCAATAGGTTCAGGAATTGTCTTACTTACCCCACAAAATTTACAGTTTCTTGTGCAGTTTTTTCCAAGAATCATAAAGGAAGCATACTTTTTCCCAAAACATTCATAAATATTTGGGCAAATGGCATTTTCACATACAGTTTGAACATTGTAAGTATTTAAAAGATTTCTTAGATAAATAATATTTTCATTAAGAGAAATTCTTTTTTTTATATATGCAGGAATTTTTCTCATTTTAAATATATTTTTCAACAAAGTTTAAAAATCTTCTATCTTTTAGATTTTTAGTATCAACTGTACCACAGGAAATTAGGACTTTTCCTGAATAGAAATTTTTAATAAGTATTTCAAATTGTTCTTTATCAGAAGCATAAATAATTACATTTTTCCCTTTTTTCAATATTTTATCAATTACAGGAAGCCACAAAGATGAAGCACAAGGTGGTCTTCCTGCTCCTGGAACTACTTGAATAACTTTGATATATGGCAAAGATAAAAGAATGTCAAGATGTTTTATTTCATCAGGACCATCAAGATGCCAGGCAATATATTCAAGATAATCTTTTAGTTTTTCAAGTTCATATACAACAAATTTTTCAAATAATTTAGGAGAAATCATTGTTGAAAAATCAGATTGACATGCATAGGTTTTCCCTGGAGCCCACAATAGCCAGCATGCATCACCACTAATTTTTTTAGAATATATAGAATGGAAGAATTTATGTGATTTTATCCATGCATCTACAAATTCATCAATCTTTTCAATTATTATTTCAGGGATTTCTATTATATCTATTAATAAATTTTCTACCCCTCTTAAAAGAGAAAAACAGGTTAAAGCATCTCCAAAATCAGGCATCCATATTAAAAACTCTCCATTATATTTTTCAATCTGTTTTTCAAGAAGTTTTTTACTCGCTCTTACCCAGAAATTATCCTGCCTGAATTCTATTTTAAATTTTTTCCAGTCATTTATAACTTTTTCAAACCAGACAGTTTCTTTACCAAAGAGCACTTTTCCACCAATATATGCAGTCATTGTCATAGGTGTTCCTCTACTTCCCCATAAATGTGGTAAAGATGGATATAAAATTCCGAGATATTCTAATTTTTTTGTATTTTCAATCTGTGCATTTACAAATTTTTCAAAATCAGGTAAATTGTTTTCTTCTTTCCAAAAATCATTTAAATTTATAAAATTTCCATCATTAATTTTTGAAATTCCAATTAAAGGACGATTAGTTTTTTCATTCCACCAATCTTCAATTTTTTTCAGTTTCTCTACCATTTTTTCTCCATTTTTAATTTTACATTAATTTTAAAATTATATAGGATTTGCAATCAATAGTTAAATTTAATGTTTCTTTTTCTAACCCAATTTCTTCATCTGTTTCAAAATCTATTATTTTCTCAAATTTGTCTCTAAATTTTATCTCACATTCAACGCTTCTATTGAATAGATTGTGTAGAAAAAGGTAAATATTTTTTCCATCTGTTAATGCAGAATGAATTATTAAATTTCTTTTTTCATAGTATTTTTCAAGGCCTTTTTCTGTCCCTAAGGTATACTCAACTGGTTCTACTTTTATTTCTACAAATGGATTTATATTTTCACTTTTTAATATCTCTAAAATTAAACAAATATTTCCTTCTGGTTCATTTAAAGGTTCACTCTGCCCAATTAATCCTCTTAAAAAATAGATTTTACCTTTACCATATTTAATCCTATCAAAAACAGGCAGACCACAGATTTCAAAAGATTTTCTACTATCATTGTTTAAGAAATATTCATATAAACTTATTTCTTTTGTCTCTAATTTTTCAATTTTTGCACCAAATTTAATATTAAGGATATTTTTGAAACCATCAATTTTTTCTCCAGAAGGAGTAGATTCAGGGATAAAAGGGCCTGTAACTAAAATTCCACCATTTTTTACAAAATCTATTAATACCTTTTCTGTTGTTTTATCAAGGAATGGACCAGATGGGAAAAATAAAACTTTACAATCTTTAATTTTTTCTGGTGAATCAATTATTTCAACAATTTTTGGACTGTAACTGGCAAGTAGTAATAATCTAAAAATTCCTTCATATTCCTTAGTTAATAATCCTGCTTTAAGTCCATTTATAACTGGTTGTCCGACATAAATAGAATTATCATTACAAGGAGAAGGGTCTCCAAGATATGTATGCCAGTGGTAAGGTCTATAATAGACAAGGCCAATTTTATCGTAAAGGACTTTTAATTCATTCCATTTTTCAAATTTATTTACTATACTTAAAAAATCTTTTATTCCATAATAGACACTTCTTATATTCCCTTTATCGCTTACTGGACTTCCACCCCATGTCTCTCTATCATGAAACATAAAATAAAAAATCCCTTTGCATCCATTTGAGATTGCAGATAAACTCATAAATTTGTGATGTTCATAAGTTAACCAGCACTTTCCTATATCTTCAAACCACCATCCAGACATAAATTCAGCACTCCAAGTAAATTTTAAAACTGACTCAAGATATCTTAAAATCCTTGCTATTGATACATAACCAGAAAAACTTAAAAATGGGTTTCTGTAAAAATCATATCCGACAATACCCTTAACTGCATCCTCAAATTTTTTAGGGTTTGTTGGAACTCCTTCTGGTCTGTGAGGATTTAGATTTGTGTAAAATAAAACTTCTTTTATTCCATTTTTTTCATACATTTCTCTTAACCTTTTTAAATATTCAGCCATAACCCATTCTTTAAACTCAATCCAGTCAAAATAATAAATTAAATTTTTTTCAACATCAATTAATTTTCTTGGTGGTTCAATATCCTCAAAATTTTTAAAATTATAAAAGGGAACTTTTGGTAAATTTGAAACATCTTTATATTTATTTTTTAAAAATTTATGGTAATAACCTCCTTTACCAACCATACATTCATTGTAATCACTATCAAACATAGAATCCATAACTATATAACTTACCTCATTATCAAGATTTATCATTTCAATTGGTCCTCCATTTTTAGATAAATACGGTTTTATAATTTCTGAAACAGCAGATATCCAAATTTCACATTCCTTAAGATATTCTGAGTGTAAATATGAAGGTTGAGAACCTTCCTTTTTTGGAATCCAGTAACCCTTTGTGTGTCTATTTTGATAATCAAGAACAAAAATTTTTGGATTTTCTTTTACTATTCTTTCAGGATAACCTCCATATAAGAATTCATTACATATAAATGGTCCTGGTCTTATAGCAAGTTTAAGTTTATATTTTTTTATTATTTCAAGAAATTTAACAAGATTTGTTTTCTCTGATTGCCTGCCTTCAAAATCAAAAATACCCTTTTTAATTTCATGAAGACCCCATGGAACATATGTAGAAACAAAATTCAAGCCAGATTCTTTCAATCTTTCTACAATTTTCTCCCAATATTTTTCTTTTAATCGGAAATACTGTATCTCTCCACCAAATATTTTTTCCATTTTTGAGGTATATTATAACATTTTATTCTTGTTTAAAAAATTTGACATGTTAAAATATTTGCATGGACAGAAAAGAAAGAGTTATAAGGACATTAAATTTAAAAGAGGTTGATAGGATTCCAATTTATGACCTTGTAAGAAGTGATAAAGTGATTGAATATTTTAGCGGTGAGAAGTTGCCTGAATATGAATTTTGGGAGAAGGAAGAAGAGAAATTGAAAATAATGACAGGTAAAGCAGTGAATAAATTATGTGATATGACAAGAAGTTTTGGTTTTGGTCCTCTAAAAGAATATGAATGTACAGATGAATTTGGTTTTGTTTGGCATGCAAGTCCTTACGAAAAAACACGATGGATTGTTAAAAGACCATTTAATGATGAAGAAGGTGGAATTGAATTTATAAAAAAACTTATAGAAAAATATTGTAAGGAAATAAAAGAAATAAAAGAGAATAGAAAACAATACAGAGAAAAATATCACAATGGTTTTTTAAAAATACAGTCATATATTGGAAATACGATTAACTTATTAGCTGAAAATGGAACAGGACTTGACTGTTTAAGGCATTACCTTGGATTTGAACTCTTTACTTATATTTATGCAGATAATCCAGATATAGTAAGTGAGTTTTTTGAAATTTTTACAGAATTGCAGATAGAGATTGCAAAAACAGTTGCTGATAAAAATCTTTCTCCCTGTGTTTTAACTTATGGTGACATTGCATGCAAAAATAAACTTTTACATTCACCTGAATTTTTAAGAAGAGAGTTTTTTCCAAGATTAAAAAGGATTCAAGATACATGGCATAATTATGAAATAAAATGCTTGTTCCATTCAGATGGAAATATTATGGAAGTTTTGGATGATTTAATTGAAACAGGTATTGATGGACTTAATCCAATTGAAATAGTTGCAGGGATGGATATAAAAAAGATAAAGGAAAAGTACGGAAAAAAAATTTTTTTAACAGGTGGAATAGATATGAGTCAACTTTTATCTCTAAAAACACCGGAAGAAGTCAAAGAAATTTGTAAAGAAACAATAAAAATAGCATATCCTGGATATTTTATTGGTTCAACAACTGAAATTGATAATTCAGTGAAACTTGAAAATGTAATAGCGATGTTTGAAATCGCATCACAGCCTGTTGAAAAACTGCTTTAATTTAAAATTTTACTTTTTAGGAGGAAGATGAATGCTTTTTTTATTTAAATCGTTTATTGCTTCCATTATACCTTCTGCAAAGGTTGGATGACAGTATAAAATCTTTTCAATTTCTTTTATTTTTATTCCTAACTTTATTGCAAGTGTTCCAAAACTTATAAGTTCAGTTGCTCCTTTTCCTATAATATGCATTCCTATTATCTTTTCTGTTTTTTTGTCTGCAATGACTTTGAAAAAACCTTCTGTCTTTTTATCAGCATACGCACGACCAAGAGCAGAGTAGGGGAATTTGCCTATTTCTATTTCAATTCCTTTTTCTTTTGCAGTTTGTTCAGTAAGACCACATACGCCAATTTCTGGGTCTGTAAATATAACTTCTGGAATTGAATCATAATCTATAATTTCGTCTTTTCCACATATATTTTCAGCAGCAATTTCACCTTCTTTTGTTGCAACATAAGCAAGTTGATATTTTCCATTTACATCTCCGACTGCATAGATTTTCTCTATATTTGTTTTTAATCTTTCATCTGTTTTAATCCCTTTTTTATCATATTCTAATCCCTCTAATTTTAGTATATTCGGTATTCTTCCAACAGAAACAAATATTTTTTCTGCTTCTATCATTTCACAACTTTCAAGTTTTATATTTAAATTTACTTCAATTCCTCTTTTTTCAAATGATTTTTTAAGCAATTCAGTTATCTCTTTATCTTTTCCAGGTAAAAGTGAATCCATCATTTCATATATCTTTACTTTAACTCCAAACTTATTTAAAATTGAAGCAAATTCACAACCAATAAATCCTCCTCCAATTATGGCAATACTTTCTGGAAGTTTTTGTAATTCCCATAAATGGTCAGAGATTATAATTCTTTTGTCATTTTTAAAACATTCAGGAATATAACAAGATGAACCAGTAGCAATCACAATATATTCAGTAGTATAGAAATTCCCATTAACTTCAACAGTTCTTAAATCTTTAAATATTGCTTTTCCTTTTATAAGATCAACTTTATAACTTTTAAGAAGCATATTTATACCAGTTCTTAATCTTAAAACAACATCATTTAAAACCTCATTTAATATCTTATTCCAGTCATAATTAACTTTTTTTTCAATTGAATTGTATTTTGAATTAGAAATTTCTTCTGAAATTGAATAAAGTGCTTTTGTTGGAATACATCCTCTATTTAAACATACACCACCAAGAGCAAGTTCTTCAATTAAAAGGACTTTTTTTCCATATTGAGAACATCTAATAGCACATGGATATCCAGCAGGTCCTCCACCAATAACAATCACATCATATTTTCCCATATTTACTCCTTTTTAACTATAAATTCTGCTGCTTCTTTTAAATTTTTAAATATATAATCAGGTTTTATCTCCCATTTTTCTATTTCTTTTTTTGATTTTGTCTTTCCAGTTAAGACAAGTATTGTTTTTGCTCCTATATTTTCTCCTGCAATAATATCTATATCACTATCACCAATAAAATATGTCTTTGAAAAATCAATTTTTCCAAAATCCTCTTCTACTTTTTTAAATAAACCTGTCTTTGGTTTTCTACATTCGCAATTTTCTTCCTTTGTATGTATGCAATAGTAAACTTTTAAAATATTATTTATATTTTTCTTTTTAAGTTCTTCAAGCATTTTTTGAGTTATCTCATTTAAATCATTTATAGTAAAAAGTCCTTTATTAACACCTGCCTGATTTGAAATTATTATAACTTTATAACCAGCATCATTTAAAATTTTCAATCCATCAATCCCTTTGGGTATAAACTTAAATTCTTCCCATTTTTTTATATAATCATCTGGTGTAAAAATTGAAATAACTCCATCCCTGTCAAGAAAAATTAGTTTCATATTTTTAAAAAATTAGAAAATAAAAGGGGCTGTTTCTCTAAAACCAAAGATTATATTCATATTCTGAACTGCTTGACCACTTGCTCCTTTAACAAGATTATCTATTGCAGAAGTTATCACAATATTTTTTCCTTCAATAAGTTTAATCCCAATATCACAGAAATTTGTATCATAAACATTTTTTGTTGATGCACTTATTCCATAATCCATAATTCTAATAAAGGGCTCATTTTTATAAAACTCAATATATAAGTTCTGTATATCTTCTGGATTCATTTTTTCTTTTAATTCTACATAAATAGTTGATAGAATTCCTTGATTATATGGTGCAAGATGTGGAACAAAAATAACTTTATAATTTTTATCTCCAAACTCATTTAAAATTTCTTCAATTTCTGGTTGATGTCTATGTTCACCTATTTTATATGCTTTTATATTTTCATTACATTCAACAAAAATATTAGAAGTGGAAGGAGATTTTCCTGCTCCAGATACACCACTTACACTATTGGCAATAATCTTATTGCTTATTAAATTATTTTTAACAAGAGGTAAAACACCAAGAATTATACTTGTAGGATAACAACCAGGATTTGCAACAAGTTTTGCGTTTTTAATCTTTTCTCTATTCATTTCAGGAAGTCCATAAACCGCTTCTTTTAAAATTTCAGGATTTTTATGTTTTGTATACCATTTTTCATAAATTTCTACATTTTTAAATCTATAATCAGCACTTAAATCAATTACAATTTTCCCAAGTTTTAAAATTTCAGGAACAAAATTCATAGAGACAATATGTGGAAGGGCAAGGAAAACACAGTCACAGTTTTTTTCAATTCTTTCCCAATCAGGCGAATTTTTACATTTTAAATTTATTCTTTTTTTAAACTTTGGATTAATTTCTTCTAAATATGGTGTTCCTTCATCAGGTGCAACATAACATTCTATAATCTCAACAGATGTATGATTTAATAAAATTTCTACAAGTTTCTGTCCAGCATAACCACTTGCTCCAAATATTCCAACTTTTATCTTTTGGTCCACTGGAATTTCTTTCTTGCACCTTTCTGTCCGTATTTTTTTCTTTCTTTCATTCTTGGATCTCTTGTAAGGAGTCCATATTCTTTTAATTTTGGTGTTAAAGATGGATCATATTTTACTAATGCTCTTGCTATCCCAAGTTTTATAGCATCAACCTGACCAGTTATTCCGCCTCCCTGTGTTTTAATCTCAAAATCAAATTTTCCTTTTAAATCAGTAACGATTAGTGGTTTTATTGCATTTTCTTGTTGATAAAAAAGAGGGAAATATTGTTCTAATGTTTTTTTATTAACTAAAATTTTCCCTTCACCTTCTTTCATCTTCACTATAGCAACACTTTTTTTTCTCCTTCCTACACCAATAATTAATTGATTATTTCCCATATCTCTTCCTCTCCTTTTTAATAAATTTAAATTTTACAAAATTTTTGCTAATGTGTCAAATGAATTTTTAAGTTTAAAATAGAGTTCTCTGTAAATTTTGTAAAATTTTTCGTACTCAGTAAACCTTTCTTTGTCAAATTTAAAACTATCCTTTTCTTTAAGTATTACTTTACATGCAGTTTTTACATCTTTATATATTCCAACACCTACACTTGCTAAAATCGCTGCTCCAAAAGGTGCTCCTTCCTGACATTCCAATCTTATAATATTTTTACCAAATATATCTGCCATCATCTGACACCATAAACTACTTTTTCCACCACCTCCACTTGCAATAAAATTTTCTCCAATAGGTAAATTTATTTCATTCATTATTTTAATGCTATCTTTTAGTCCAAAAGTTATTCCTTCCATTACACTTCTAATTAAATTAATTTTTGTATGTTTTAGAGATAGACCAAAGAATACACCTCTTGCATTAGGATCTGGATATGGACATCTTTCTCCTGTAAGATATGGTAAAAAAATAAGGCCTTCGGAACCAACTGGAATATCTTTTGCTTTTTCAGTCATTATTTCATATGGATCTATCTTTTTTCTTTTTCCCTCTTTTTTCTCTTCTTCACATAAATTATCTCTTAACCATCTGAAAGAACCACCTGCAGAAAGCATAACTCCCATTAAATGCCATTTACCTGGAACAGCATGACAGAAAGTATGAAGTCGTCCCTTTGGATCAACAATTACTTTTTCAGAATGTGCAAAAACAACTCCACTTGTTCCAATCGTTACAGAAACTTTTCCTTCTTCAACTATTCCATTTCCAACTCCACCACTTGCCTGGTCCCCTCCTCCTGCAACAACAGGCGTTTTTTCAGATAGACCTGTAATTTTAGCAATATCTTTTTTAATATATCCTGTAATTTCAGTTCCTTCATATACTTTTGGTAATAAATCAATCTCTAAATTTAATTTTTCAAGTATTTCGTTAGACCATTTCCTATTTTTAACATCAAAAAGTGAAGTTCCAGAAGCATCAGAAACATCAGTTGCAAAGTCACCTGTTAAACAATATCTTATATAATCTTTTGGAAGTAAGATTTTTCTTACATTCTTATATATATCAGGTTGATTTTTTCTTAACCATAATATTTTTGGTGCTTGAAAACCAGTCAAAACTGGATTACATGTTATTTCAAAGATTCTATCCTGTCCAACAATTTCATTTATTTCTTCGCATTCTTTTGCTGTCCTCTGGTCACACCATAAGATTGCTGGATAAATCACATTATAATTTGAGTCGAGAAAAACAGAACCATGCATCTGGCCTGTCAAACCAATTCCTTTAATCTCTTCTCCTTTTATTCCTGTTTTTTTAAGAATTTTTTTAATACATTTGATAGTTGCATCCCACCAATCATTTGGATTTTGTTCAGCCCAACCAGGTTTAGGAGTTATTAATGGATATTCAACTGTATTTGTTCCTATAACTTTTCCATCTCTATCAATAATTACTATTTTTACTCCAGTAGTTCCAACATCTATTCCCATTAAGTATTCCATTTAAACCTCCTTTGGAACTTCTCCTCTTTCTTCTTTTCCAATTAGAATGAGACCAGGATAAGATAAAAATGGGATTCTATCAACTTTCAACCTATTAAAAACTCTTTCTTTAAGATTCATTTGACTTCTATTTCTGGAGGATATAAAAAATTTAAATATTTCTCATTAACTTTTGCCTGTTCACAGTTTCCTGAATGTATATAAATTCTATAAAAGAGTTTTAGTTCATTTCCATAGGGTAAAATATAAGTTCCTGAAATTTTTTTATCTCCATAAAAATCAGAAAGACCAAAAAAGTTTGCACTAAAAAGTCCATAATCTCTTACATGCCAATAAGTTGGATACCTTAAATTACCAGGAAAATCAAAAACTGAAATTCCACATTCAATCCCTTCTATTTGACCTGAATAATCACACCAAAATGCTCTTTTACCCCAACATTCTTTTTCACCTTCACCACCATAACTATTTTTTATTAATCCAGTATTTCTTCCTTCCATCTCAGGATTTACCCTTATACTCAATAATCCACTTTCTTTTGTATCTTTAAATATAACTTCTGTTTCAGTCGCTCTTAAAATAATTGTATGGTCTATTATTCTATTATCAGATGGTAAATTATATATTTTTATTATTCTTTCTTCTTCAAGCAATTTTCTTCCTTTATTATCTATCCAATCATTTAAAGAGTGAATTAAACCAAAGACCGGCCCACTTATAAGATTAATAAATCTTCTATGTATAGTTTTTCCATGTCCTTCAAGTTCAGACCAATTATCTGTTCCATTTACATCTCCATGAGCAACCCAAATTCCTCTGTGATGGATATGGTCAAATTTTTCAGGATTTCCTGGACTTGCAGATTTCCTTACGATTGATTTACCAGAAGGTCCAATTACTGGATTTAAAAATGGACGGGAATATTCTAAAGAATAATTATAAGTTGTAAAAAGTGTCTCATTTATAAAAACATCAACTTTCCCATTTTTATCATCAACAACTTTTACTATTTCTGGGGAAGATTCACTTTTTTCAATTTTAAATTCTATTTCTTCACCTTTTCCAATCTCACCGGCTAAAAATATTAGGTATTTTTTTCCGTCTTCGTATTCTTTCTGGGTATAAAGTTCTTTATTTGAAAACTTCAAAATTATATTCTCTTCATCAAATTCAACTCTAATAGGGAAATTATACCATTTCCTTATTACACTATTCTTTAAAATAATTTTTTCCATATTTTTCCTCCTCTTTTTTAAATACCATCAATTTGATAACATTTTTCAATTACCCACATGACCCTTCTTACACTTTCAGGTGTAATTTTTAGTGGTTTATTATTTTTAATTGTATCGTAAAGATCTTTATAAAAATTTTTTTCATATTCTTTATCAGTTTCAGATAATTCCCAAATTTGCTCTTCTTTCCATGGTATATCTTCTCTATTATAACTTCTGTCAGGAGTTGGTTGTTCTTCAATTTTTCGCGGTGGTAAATCAGACGGATTAAAAAATTTCCAGATTAATCTATTTGAAGTTCCTTTTATTCCTCCGTTTGTTCCCATAACAAGCCAATTTTCCTGTGGATAGCAACAGCAAAGAGTTATTTCAATATCAATTGTTGGTGAATTTTTACCTTTTAAAATTATTTTTACATGGTCTTCTGTATCACCAAGAGTTAATGTTTTTTCCATCTGACAGAATATTTCAGGTTCTTCTTTATCTCCAAAAAGTTGTAATGCTTGGTCAATTAAATGTGGTCCCCAATTGTTCAATAAGCCGCCGCCATATTTTTTTAATGTCTGCCAGTCCCACCTTCTTCCAAAACCATGTTGATACATTTTTATAAGAACGACTTTTCCAATTATTCCTGATTCAATAATTTCTTTTACTTTTAAAAAATCAGGAGAATATCTTCTATTTTGAAAAATTGTTAAAATTTTATTTTCTTCTTTTGCTACTTTTATCATTTGGTCAGCATCTTTTAGATTTGTTGCCATTGGTTTTTCACAGACAACATTTTTACCACTTTTCAGTGCTTTAATTGTGTGCTCAGCATGAAGAAAAGAAAAAGTTGATATTACAACAAGTTCAATATCTTCGTCTTTTAAAAATTCATCATAATCTGTATAAACTTTACAACTGAAAGTTTCCTCTGCTTCTTTAATCCGTTTTTCATCTTTATCACAGACAGATACAATTTGATAAAGTTCTGGTAATTGAGAAATAGTTTTACAATGAATATTCCAGCCACTTCTACCAAGTCCTGCAACTCCAACCTTAATTTTATCCATTTTTTCTCCTCCTTTTTAATAAAATAATACAATTTTGTCTGAATAACAAATTTTTATTTTTTCTCCTATTTCATTCCATATATTTCTTTTAATATTCTAATATAGTATTTATAATTTTCCAATGAGATATCAGATGAAACAGAATGGTCAATTTTTGGTATATAGCCTCCTTCTTCAATAACACCTATCTTTTTATGAATTTCCTTTTTTATATTTTCTTTCCCTTTTGCAACCTCTCTTTTATCAATCCCACCTATCATTTTTACCCTTTTTCCATACCTTTTTCTTAAATTAACAGGGTCCATATCTGCTGCAACTTCACAAGGTAAAAACCCATCTATTCCACATTCAAAATATAATTCCATAAAAGGATTTAAGTTCCCATCACTATCATATATGGTTATATTTACACCAAATTTTTTTGCAAAATCACATACTTTTTTATATCTTGGGAAAAGAAAATTTTTAAACATAGTAGGTGAAATTAAAGTTGATGTTTTAAAAGCAATATCTTCTCCAAAACCAAGATAATCAATTTCAACCTCAGGTAAGATTTTTTTCAACCCTTCCATACATATCAAATTTATTCTTTCAAAGAGTTCATCAACAAGTTCAGGTGCATCATAGAATAGATAAGAAGAATATTCTACTCCTGCTAAATTCCTTAAAATCCAATAATAACACCCACCATCAAGAAATAATATATAATCCCTTTTTTCATTTTTCCATTTATTTATTTTTTCATTAATATCAATAGGCCATCTTTCTTTAATTAATGATAAATCAAATTTTTCTTTTATTATTCTTTCAAGGTCTTTTTTGTTTTTAACAGGAAACTCAATCCATTCTGGCATACTTGTTGAATTTTTAAAATCTCTTACTTTTCTTCCGTATCTATCAATTTTTACAATTTCATTCTCATTTTCAAAAATAACTTTTTCTTCAAATGGTGGATATAGATTTGTATTAAGACCAGCATAAACAAATTTTAATTCTTCAATTTCAAAATATTCATAAAGTGAAACATTTTCAGGGAGACCTTCTTTATACCATCTTTTTAATGTATCATGCCATGGCCCATCTAATAGTATTGGAGGATGGTCAATTTTTTCAAATTTAAGCGTCTTTTTAAACCTTTCATAATTAGTCATACCCTATATTTTAATCAAAAATGTTTTTATTTCAAATGGTTTAATTTTAATATTATTTAATTCAACTTCATTTATTATATTTTCCATTAAATCTGTTTCATAAATATTTTTAAATTTAAAATTCATTTTAATACTTAATTTTTTTTCTTTACCTTCACTTTCAAAAATTCTCATTATATATCCACTTTTATTTTCTGCCATTTTAAAAGCAGATAAAACAATTCCTTCTGTATCTATAGAAATAAATGATTTTTCAACATTCTCATCACTCTTTACTATAAAAGAAAAAACAGGATTTATAAAATTGTAAGATAACTTAATAACTTCATCAATTTTTTCTGGTTTTAATGGAAGTATTAAAAATTCATAATAATGTGTACCATTATCATAACTACCAATATCTGGAATAAAACCACTTGCTTTTTCTGTTGGACTTCTTAATAAAGAAATAATTATTTTCCCATTATTTAATTGTTGACCAGGAGTTCCTTTATTGCTAACTGCTAAACCAATTTTTTCATCATAATAATATACCCAGTTTAAACATGGCCAGTCACCTTTTGAAGTAGAAAGAATATTTTTTGGGAAGTTTGCCATATTTTCTTTGTATTTAAATTCAACTTCAAAATAAGGTTTCCTTTCAATATATCCAAATGGTATTTCATAAATTGCCTTCGCTTTGTTAGGATTGATTTTTGTAGGAATAGATAAAAATATCTTTGTATTTTTACCTTTCCAATTTAATTTTAATTTCAAAATAATATATTTTAGTTCATTAAAAATAAAAATTTCTTTATTCCAAGTTAATTTCTCAAATCCATCCCATAACTGATAATGTTCAAAGCCAGTTTCTATTTCTTTTACCTCCCCTTCTATTTTTATATTAGTAAAAACATCTCCTTCTATAATATATCTAATTCTTTCTTCTTCAAATTCTCTACCCATTATAAGTCCATAGAAATCTTCTGTCCATAATGTTCCTCTATCTTCTCTAAAAACAATTTCAAATATATTTTTATCAAAAACATTTTCTTTTAAAAATTTTGGTATTATTTTTAATTCATTATCATTCACGCTTATTTTATAATTATCATTTTCAAATTTATATTTTTCAATCTCTTTTTCTTTATTTATAACCTTTTCTTTTTCCTTTTTCCTTTCTTTGAAATTTAAAAACTTATATCCAAAAGAAGGAACATTTGCAATGAAAAAAGTACCATTGTCATAGTTCTGTGTTTTTATTTTCCTCCCTCCATCAAATATCTCAATATCATTTTTACCTTCAAGAAAAACAATATCTTTTCTTTTCCATGGATTTGTATTTAAAAGCATTATTTTACTTTTAGTTCCTCTTGAAACAACTTTTGATATACAATAATAAATTTTGGAATATGCCTTTTTTATTATCTCTGTAAATTCATTCAACATATCAGTATATACATCATCAATATGACAACCACATATTCCATCATGAAATTGACATATCGCAATTTTCTCCCATAAGTTATTAAAAAATTCATTGTCATAATCCATATTTGAAACAATATTGGCTATTGAATTTATTTTTTCACAATTTGTAAGTATATTTTCTGCCTTTCTATTTAATCTTTTTATTTCTATTCTTGTGGTATAACAACCAGTAAATTCAGGGTTAAATTCTCCTTTATATATAGGTAAATTTCCCTCTTTAATTGTCTGATAATAATCAATTGGCTGCCTTATTTTTATTTCTTTAAAACTTTTAATTTTTGAAAATATTTTTTCATCAAAAAATCCTTCTTCAGTAGCATAAAGAGCAAATATATTTTCTTTATCCTGATTTAAAATTTCAATTATAGAATTTTCCATTCTTTCTTCAGGTGAATATATTATAGGAAGATTACAAAGATGGGTATTGGTTGTAATCTCTCCGGTTGCGAAAGATGTTATAATCCTACTTCCATCAATTCCTTCCCATAAAAAATCACTACCAAATTTTTCAGGAAGTCCAGGTATTCTACCAGGGAATAAATATTTAAAATTTGATTTTTTTAGAATCTGAGGAATTTGTCCACTCATACCAAATGCATCCATAAACCAAGCAATTTCAATGTCAACATTAAAATTTTCTTTATAATATTTTCTCCCTAAATAAATGTTTCTAACGATTGATTCACCACTAACTAAATTAGTATCAGGAATACTTACTATTCCACCTACAAAATAAATCTTTTTCCCTTTTACAAGTTTTTCTATCTCTCTCTTATACTCTGGATTTTCTTTTAAAAATGTCTTTATTATATCTGATTGCGCAAAGCAGAATCTAAATTCAGGATATTTTCTAAAAAGATTTAAATTATATAAAATTTGCTCTTGTCTGACTTTATTATAACCTTCCTTTGTTCTTCTCCATATTAAATCAGAATGATGATGAAAACAAAGAAATATTTTTTTATTTTCCATTTTTAAAAATTCCTAAAAATACTTTTTCTAATATTTTCTCCCACTCACTACTTTCAAAAAAAACATTTAAATTATCATACTCAAAAGGTGCTCCAGTAATACAAAATATCTTCCCCCCTTTATCTAATTCTTTATAGATAAGAAAAGGGAAATCTCTATTTGTTTTAATTAAAATTTTTGAATTTGGTTTTGCTTTAACTTTATGAATATAAGGACAAAATAATTTTTTTCTTATTCTAATTTCATTTAAAAATTCATTTTTAAAAACTAAATATGAATTTTTGTCAAATTCTATATCAGAAAAAGAGGAACTTATTTCTATCGGTAAAATATCATAAAGAATAGAATTTTTTAAACCACCAGCCCCATAAGAGACTTTCCCCCCAAGGAATATAATATTTCCTCCATTTTCAATATAATCCTTTAATATTTCAATACCAATATTCCCAAGAGATTCAATATTTACATTCCCAACAATTATTATATCTTTACTCATAATTTCATTATAATCAAAAGGGAAATATGTTATTCTCGGTCCTTCAAGCCCAATACTATAATATCCATATTCACATGAGACATTAAATTTATTCTTCATTTTCTCTATAACATTTTCAATTTTATAATTTTCAGATAATAATCCTTTCATAAAAAATATATCAATTTTTCCATCGTATATTCTCTCTATCTTTTCTGGTTTCATAATTCTTTGTTTTTTAGCAATCTTTTCAACTTTAAATACTGGTGTGACCATATCCTGCTGAATATTATCACCATAACCATAACTACCTGTATAAAAGTCAAAATATTTTTCTGAAATATTATCTCCCTTTATTTTAACAGATATTACAAGAGGGTCAGGGAAATTTATATTTTCTTTTTGAATTATTTCTTTAAATTCATCACTGTTAATCTTATCTATCTTAAAAATTGGCAGTGATATTTTTTTATTTTCTATAGGGTTTAAAACTTCTGTATTTAATTCTAAATTTTTTATATCTTTTGAAACTCCTTTTATCAAATGTTTTATTTCAATTTTCCCATTTTCTCTATAAATATTTATTCCACTTAAAATATCAAGAGAACAATGGCTTATATAATCAATCCCTGTAAATGGAATCATAACAATTTCTGTTTCCCAGAATTTACCAGGAGGAATAGGAATTTTATCAAACATAAATTCAAGAGTTGTGTTTCCTCCACAATTATAAAGCATATCAAGATAATTATAATCCATTAAAAAAATAATCCCTTCTTTTTTTTCTATATCTATTGCTCCACTCCATCCAGTATATGGGTCTTTTAAAAAATCTTTTTCACCTTTTTCCCTTACACTTTTCCTAATCCCTCTTAATGATGGTCTAAAAAATATATCATTTTCACTATCATAATCACCACCTATAAAAAACACATTTTGTAACCAATAAGCAGGAAGTTTACTTTTTTCTGTATTATTTATAAGTTTTATATAACACCATATAATTTCAGAATCCTTTTTAATAACATATTTTTTTTCAAGGATTAATCCTTTTATTATCTCCTGTTCTACTCCTTGCCATATTCCACTTATTTCTCTTTTTAAAAGAATAGAAAAATAATCATTTTTTTTATCAATTGAAACAATATCATATGGAACCTCTAAAAGTTCACCAGGCCAAGTTTGACCCCATAAATGGTCCATAAAAAGCCCCATATATTTTTTCTTTCCAGGGATTATATCCTTTATTTTATTATTCTTCCATTCTTTATAATAAAAACTTGAAATAATACCACCTCTTTTTGGAGAAATTACAAGTTTTATTCTATCATTTTCAACAATTATTTCATCGCCTATTTCTGCAACATTTATCATAGAAAAGAGTATTTTGATGTTTAAAATAAGTAAAATAAAAAATTTCCCACGCATCTTTTCCCCCATTTATTTTGAAAATTTTATAACTACCATCTTCCAGTAAAATAAACAAGGTAGAAATATCTCTACTTCCCCATTTTTAATATCTGCCTTTAATTCATAATATTTTGTTTCTGGTTTTTCTCCTTCTATAAATGACTCACAAGATAAACAATATGCTTTAATAAATTTATCTTTATTTTTTAATATAATCTTTATATTCTCAATTGGTTCTGGAAGAATACTTTCTGGATTTTTTTCTATATCTATTATTACAGGAGGATTTATAAGATGGATTATCAAGTATTTATACTTATTATCTTCCAATTGGTCAACTGTTTCTTTCCACCATAAATTTGATGGTAAAATATTTATTATTCTTTCAGGATTTTCTAATCTTCTTAAATCTGTTCCAAAAGTAAACTTACCAAATCTAACGAGAAATTGTGCAAAATTTCCAACATTTGTTTGAGAATTATAATAAAGAGTATTTGGATGTCCATTACCTGAAATTCTAAATATTGATTCATAAATTCTATCAACAGGATATTTACCACCAAATCTATTTAAAGAAAAAGGATTATAATGTCCACCAAGAGAAAGAACATAATCTCCTTGCTCTGCCATTACTTTATAATATTTATCCCATTTATTATATGGACTTGTGGGTGAATTGTAAGTATAAGAAACTTCATCAAGTAACCATCCACCATCCTTACATAATTCTTTTACCATTTTTGGAAACCTTCTTGTTTCTTCAAAAGAACCAAAATTTGTTCCAAATACAAAATTTGGGAATTCTTTTCTAATAATATTTTTCATCAATCTTAAATTCTCAATTGTCTGTTCTTCCATTTCTTTTTCTGTTTTTGCAAGTGGATTTCCAAAAAAGTCATAATATGGAGAATAAGGACCCCAAAGAGGTCCTGTATTTAAATGACCACAGTCCCATCTTATACCCTCCCAACCAAAAATTTTTGTTGATTCTATCACTTGATTTGCAATATATTCAATAACTTCTTTCAATTTATAATTTGGAACAAAATATCCAATTGTTGAAAAGTTTATTACCTGCTTACTATACATCTTCCAAAATTCAACATATTTTTTCCAATTTTCTTCTGTGTCTTGCCATCCAGGGGAACCAGGATATATCTTTTTATAGGTATCCCAATCAAAATTTTTCCAGAACTCCTTTTGTCTTTCAATTTCAGAAACTTTGTAAAATTCAATTAAATCACCATCTTTACTATATGCGAACCAATATGGCTTTTTTTTCAATATTTCTATAGTTTTTTCTCCCATTGCTTGCTGTGCGATATAACTTATAGATGCAATACCATACTTTTTTAACTCGCTTACTTCTTTTATTATTTCTCTTTTACTTCTTAATAAATTACCCCCATTGCCTCTAATCCATATTTCTTCTTCTGGAGCCATATAAAATGGTTCTCCTGGAGACCAACTAAAAAATTCAGTGCAGGTTACATATTCTTTTTTTGCTCTTAAAGCACATTCTTTTATCACAGGGTCAGTTGCTCCAATATGATAAAAAACAGAGTGCCATGGACTATAATATTCTTTTATTGCTTCATCTCTTGCACCACAAACTGCTATTGCCCAAGGATTTTCATGAACTGTGAAAAATTCTTCTTTAATATCTGAAATTTTATTATCTTCAAATAAAGTAATTTTTGTTGAATATCCATATTTTGTATTATTAAGTTTAAAGTCAAAACTTACACCTTTTATTTGTTTAGGTTCAATATTTATCTCTTTAATTTCTGTTTTTTTTATTTCATCAATATCAGTTATAAGTTCAAACTTTACTTTTATATTTTTATTCTCTCCTTTTAAATTTTCAATCTTTACATCTACTTTACCCTTTTCATTTGGAAGATATCTTATTTTATCTGGGAAAACATCTAAAATTCTTACATCAGGTAAGTCATCTATTCTTTCAATTTCAAATTTATCAATATAAATTATTGGTTCTCCTTCTTTCCCGTCCCATCTCATATAAAAAGAAACCTGATTTTTTTCTTTTAAAATAAAATCAATAGAATAGTCATTGTAAGAATTCTTGTTTTTTGCTTTATATCCATAAATTACACCATATTCTTCAAGAATATTATTAATTTTTATATCAGTTCTCCATCCTTTACCTAAATAGCAAGCATTTTCTAATTTATATCTTATTTTAAATCTATATTTCCCATCTTTTTCAATTGGAACTGTAAAATATACAATATTCCAATCAGGAACACCAATAGAAGGAACTTTTAATGCCTTTTGGCCTGATGCATTATTATCACTAATTATTTCAACTCCTTTTTGGATATTAACAGTTTTATCTTCCCCTTCTATAACCAAAATATTTTGAGAATTTAAAGAAAAAATACAAAAAATTAAAAATAAAACTATCTTTTTCATATTATCTCCCTGTTAAAAATTTAATTAAATCAGTAATTAAATATTTACATTCCCAGAATGGTATTTCATTTTTTACTTTCTCACCTAAATTAGCACCAAGAAAACAAATTACTTTTCCTTTAAAGTATTCTCCAATTATTAAAAATGGAAAATCCCCTGCTTTTATATATACTTTACAATTTGGTTTTACTTTTTTAATTTTATATATATAATAAACACTTATATTTTCATTGAATTTTATATTTTCTAAAAAAGACGCCTCTAAATTTTTTTTAAGAAAAAGGCCCTCTTTAAAAAACTCTATATTGCCTTCAATTTCAAAAGGCAAAATTTCTTCTAAAAAAGAATTTTTCCATCCACTTTTTTCATAACTTTGATGTCCAATAGTAATAATTAAATTTCCTCCTCTTTTCAAATATTCCTTAATATAGTTTTTATATCTTAATGGTATTGCTTTAATACTAACATCATTTAAAAATATAATATTATTATCAAAAAAATCTTTCACATCGTCTGGGAATTTATCAAAAGTGGGTGTATTCATCAGTACCTGGAAATATATCCTTTTAACTTCTCCTAATTCTTTTAAAACATCATCATAATCCTTGTATAAAAGTCCTGTAAAAGCAAGTATTTTCAATGGTTTTTCCTTTCTTGGATATAAATTCTCATCAACAAATCCTTCTATATTAGGATAAATTTCAATAAGGTCTTTATCTGAAAAGTTTAAAAGAGGAATGATTATTATATTGTCAATATACCATTCAATTTTCCCCTCAGTATAAACTCTTATACACCACCAACCAGGGTCTCTAATAATAAAATCATCACTAAATGTAATATATTTTTTTTCTTTATCAAAATTAGAAGTATTAAAATTTATCAAAAGCCTTGTCCCTGAAAATTGAGAAGCAATATCAACAAATCCCATATTTACATTTTCTTTTTTAACATTAATTTTTGCTCTAATTTTAAATCTGTATAAGCCAGAAGGTAAAGAAGGAAAATATGGAGAATGAAAAACCAATCCTTTTTCTCCAACTTCAGGAATATAAATTGTTTTCCCCTTCATTGCATCTCTATCATCAAAAACTTTACACCATTTACTTCCTTTACCTTTAAATCCTTCATCTATTGCTGGGAAAAATAAAGTTATAGGGAAAGAACTTTGAAATCTCTCAATATCTGTAATAAAGTCATCCTTATCAAATTCAGAAGAAGGAGGTATATATTCTCTAAGTTGCATATTATCAATCCATAATTTTGAAATAATAAATTTTCCAAGAACTTTTTCACTATTATTTGATATCTGTATTTTTACTCTAAAAAATTTTGAATTTAAAGGACTGGTTAAAATTGCATCTCTTATATCCCAATCAGTTTCACTATAAAGAAATCTACTTATATTCCCCCGAGAAATTAAATTTTTATTATTATCGTACCATTCAATTGCTACATACGAATCTATTCCTATATACCTATCATATCCTTTACTTTCCCAACTCTGTTTATAAGAAGTTGAAAAAAAGTATTTTTTGTTTTCATCAACAGAAAAAAATGGGCTGTAAAGAGTTGCATAAGAATTATTTTTTTCAATCAATATACAAATAGAACCATCTTTGCTTAATTTAATGTTGTTATCCCATAAAATACTTACACCTTCAGATTTTTTTATTTCCCAATAATGTAAAAGTTTTTCTCCTTTAAATTTTTCATATTCAATTAAATTTTCTCCAAGAAAATTTGTTTCAGAATTTAAAATATAAAAAAAATAAAATAAAAAAAATAAAATTTTCTTCATTTCAAAATTCTTTTTTTATTTCTTCTTCATTCATACAATAATTATATATCTTAATTTCAGATATTTTGCCTTCAAAAAGTTTATATTGAAAAATTCTGCCTTCATGCCAAAAACCACCTATACAAAGAGGGAATTGCGATGGAATTATTTTTTCTTCTTTTTGTTCTTTTTCAAATACTTTAACGCCATCAACATATATTTTTATAAAATTATTATCATATGTTAAAACAATTTTTGACCATTTGTCTCCATATATAATTGGTTCTGTTATATTTTTCCCCCATTTACCATTTATATCAATACCTATTTTATAAGGTGATTTTTTACCTATAAGAGATACAACTAAATGATTATATTTTCTTAAAAGTGTAGCACCATCAAATAACTTAAATTCTTCATTCGGTTTAATATCAAAATAAAATGTAAAACCATTTGTGAAATTTAACTCTTCTTTATCTTTGATTATCAAAATTCCTTTACCATCAAACTCAATACAAGAACCTTTATTTTCATCTTTTGTCCATTTAAGATTCCTGATTTCAGCAGAATTACCGTTATAGGAATAATCAAAAACACCATTACCTTCTCCTTCGTTAAACTTCAACCATACAATTAAATTTTTTAATGGAGAAGGCGATTTTGTTTTTTTCCACTCTGGAATATTTATTTTTTCTCCTTCTTTAATCTCTTTAATTTCTACATTATCAAACCAGCAAATTCCAGTTCCATCAAGACCTAAAATTAAATCTCCTTGAATAAATCCAGTGAGTTTTTCTGTAATAAAACCAATCTTTGTCCAGTTTTTTGTCCCATTAATATAGGTAAACAAAAAATCTTTTCTGTCTTTCTTGTGTAAACATTCAAATCCAAGATAAGGACCATTCCCTTTTACATCTTGTGTCTTCAAATAAGCAGTTATCAAGTACTTTTTCTCTGTATAATTTTCACCAAACCAAGAAGGTCCTATTGGCACTCTAATTTCGTAAGGGCCATCAATCTTAATAGAAAAATTGTCATCGTAGCCATTTTTTTTATCCCAGAAATCAGGACTTTCATACCAAACATATTGATTTTTCCCTTTTCTCCATAACAGAACTTGATGAGGGGAAGCAATTTTTATTCCATCTTTAAAATCATTAACACCCTTTTTATAATAAGGGTATTCAAGGTCAAGATTTTTTGCATCAGGAGGCCACTTACTATTGCTTAATATTTCTTCTCCTTTTTCTTTTGGTAAACCTGTAAGTTGATAATGAATAAAATATTTGGTTCCTGAGAGAAGAGGATTTTTTGGTCTATTATAAGCAATGTGAATATCATGACTCCATGCACACAAAGATTGAATGATTTCTTCCTGTGATTTTATTACTCTAAATAAAGGATTTATTTCCTCATTAAAAAACCCCAAAAATCCATCTTCTTTTGATAAAGATAAAAACTCTCTTTTTTCACCATACCCAGGATAAAAACCATTATGGTTTATAGGATGTTTATAAATATTTCCATCTTTAGATTTCCAAACAATCCATCCGTAATAATTTTCCCATTTTTGGTTTTCTGGTAATTCTATACTTGGTTTTACCACATTATAAGGCAGAAAATTAAAAAACTCTATTGAATAAGCGTTAGGCCAGATTTTCCCTTGACAAACTTCAAATTCTGCTTCAATATCATAAATATAACTTTTGTTTTCTTTATCATATGAAATTGTGACTATATAGTTGCTTATAATTTCTTCTTTTTGTGTTGTTCCTTGAGAAAGAAATTTTATCTTTTCTCCATTCTCAATAACTTCAAATTTCTTAATTTTATTTGCATACCAATCAGGACCAAGATATTGTAACCAGCATAATGGAAAATATCCAATTGCTCTAAAAGAAGGAGCCAGTTTGATTTGGTATAATGTCATATCATTTTTGTTAAATCTACAAATTGGTTCTAAATTATCAAAAACCCAATCTTGATTATGCCAATTTTTATAATAAAATGAATGAGATATTTCTTCTTTTTTTGATTTTGAATCAAGGTTTGTAGAAATAAAATTTAAATTTTTGAAAATAACTGAACTCTCTTTACAACTTAATCCAAGTTTTCCTTTTTGAATGACTGGTCTTACATCATAAAAATCAATTATATCTTCTCCATTTATATTTATTTTAATCCTGTTTTCTGAAAATTCTATATTAAATTCATATTCTTTCCCAATTTCAAATGGATAATCTTTTATTGCAATCCATCCTCCATTTTTTTTCCAAATGCCTATTTCTTTATAAGTAGTAGAAAAACATACTCTGTAATAAAATTTGTCTTTTTTCCTAAGAATAATACCTGCTTCATAACCAGGTAAAAACTCGTCTTCACCAGCACCAATTCCAGACCAGTTACTTCCTGGATAATAAGGGCTTATACTTACAAAAGATTCTTTTATAATGAATTTCCCTTTAAAACAACCATTTAAATATCCTTCCTTAGTTATTAAATCTTCCCATAAAATTCCTTTATTTAAAACATTTATTCCTTCTTTTTCAATCCTATAAATTTCTCTTTGTTCAAACTCAAGACCAAAAACACAAATTGAAAATAATAAAAATCCACTAAAAATTATATTTAATGTAAATTGTTTCATTTTGCTCTTTCTATATCTTTGTCAGGTTTTTCCGAACCCGGTTCGGTAAAGTTTATTAAGGAGTCCCATTATAATTTAAAAGAACATCATTACTTAAAAATTGCTTTTTTGATAGCCAACTCGCATGACCATCAACAAATAAGATATTTAAACCTCCAGAATGTCTTGCTGCTTGATTGTAATTAGAGCCAACGCCTGGTGCATCTCCATCAGAAACATTTTTGTATCCATATGGAGAATACCAATCACCACTTCCAAAATGATAGTCACATCTTTCACCATAAGGATTCCAATTATCTCTTGGAGGTGCATCTGTAACCCATACAGTTTGAGACGGTTTTTTAACTTCAGATAATTTCAACATATTTGGATGTCCGCTGAAAAACCCAGCCCCTCCACGAAAACCAGCTACTCTACTATTCATTGCCATATTAACACTTCTACTCCATCCATCATACCATCTTTTACTTGAAGGACAAGTAAGAGGATTTGGTTTTTTCAGTTTTTTTTGTGAACTGGGGAGAGAATAATCAAGATACTTCATCAAATATCCTTCTTCTACAAGAACTCTCCACCAAACTTTTCCTCCATTCCATGAAGGTAAAAGGTATTCTTCATTGTCATTTGTATACATCATAAGAGCAAGACCAAGTTGTTTTAAATTACTCATACATACTGCACTTCTTGCTCTTTCTCTTGCACGAGATAATGCTGGTAAAAGCATCGCTGCCAAAATAGCAATTATCGCTACTACGACTAACAACTCTATTAATGTGAAACCATGTGGTTTTGAAAAGAACCTATTTGAAAATTTTTGCTTCATATTGCACCTCCTATAAAATTTAATCTATATATAATCATCCGCATAAATATAGCGGATGGTAAAAGAGAGTATAATGTGTTCTGCAAAATTACACATTTGAAACTTTTTCTCTTTATAATTTTCATAATTATAATATGTTGACATATCATCTATTTTATCCCTTATAAATTTTTTGTCAAATATATTTTTACATGTATTTTTATTTTTGTCAAATTTTTGTTTTTCTTATATAAAATTTCCTATTTAGTCACTCTTTTTCTACTAATTTTTTTTCTTTTATGAGATAAAATTTGCTATCACCCGCAGGAATAATAACTTCAAAATTCATTCCACCAAAAACAGGTGTATTAGGAGGAGAACAAATTTTTGTTTTTATCTCTTTTTCTGTTGGATTATGAATTTCTATGAATGGAGGTTTACTTTTATCCTGGCCGTCTACTACAACTGTTATTTTTAAATTTTTATCCTGACTAACAAAAATATTTCCCACCCAGATTTTGTTCTCTTTTTCAATGGGTTCCTGAAAATACGCAGTATCATTATAAACAGAAACAAATCTAAACCATGGTCTAACTGTTGAATATATTGCAGCACAGCCATTATCTTCAATTCCTTTGACTCTTATAGGTAAATCTATTATCATATTTTGCGGTCCTAAAGTAAATAATGCTTCATTATTTTCTGCTTCTGCAGTGAAAAAGAAAGTTCCGTCCAAAAACCTACCTTTTTCTATTTTGATAGGATATCCTTCTTTCCCGCCTTCTAAATTAAATATTTTAACTATATTTTCAAGTTCATCGATTCCCGGTCTTTTTTCTGCAAATATGCCATAAAGAAATGAATATTTTAAAACATCCCCCTTTTTTAATTTCTTACCATTTTCTCCAAGTCCTATATATATTCTTCCTTCTTTAGATAATAATCCTGCATAACTCCATTCAGTTTGGTCTTCTGATTTTGGAATAAATACTGCTGTATAGCCTAAAACAGTAGGTTGCCAGGAGATATAACCGCCTTCTTTAATTTTACCGTTAACATTTTCTTTAGTGAATTTATTATTTAATTTTACAATTCTTGTTTTATAAGGTTCTTTAACGATTAAAGTATCTCCCCATCCTTTTTCAAAATCAACAGGAGTAGATAAAAATAAGAGAGGGATTGGAACATTACCTTCTAATTCTATATCTTTTTTTATTCTTATTTCACCTTCATGCCATACTAATGACCCTTCGTATTTTTCAATTGACTCATAATATCTTCTATAATTCCATTGGACAAAAAAATCTACTCTATCTGCAGGTGCTATCATTGTATGGCTTCTTTCAAAAAATTCAAGTTCTCCCTGGTTTAATGGTAAACTTGCCATCACTGCGGGTGGTCTATTTGGTCTATCATGCATTGGTACAAGATGACTTATTAGCATTGAGACAATCTGTAGGTTATAACTGGCAAGTTTAACATCCATAAGTTTTCCTGCAAATTTATCTTTTGTATACTCGTTATAAACTGATGGATATTCCCCAATACCTTTCACTCTGATAAATTCCAAAGGTAAATCCCTTGGGTTTGGAACTCCAAGAGATGGGTCTGCTGTATCCCAACCTGTAAGAGCAAATTTATTGCCATTTCTAAAACCTTTACCTAAAGGAAGCATTTCGTTTCTATCAGGGTGCCAGTAAAAACCAAGAGGCCCAAGTATATTTAAATTATCACTACATCTAAACAATCCTTGCTTATAACAATAAATAAGTATAGTATGTGAAATGGCTTTCTTGTTTTCATTATCAATTACTTCAAGAGTCAAAAAATGCTGCTTATCATGGACAATTTCAAATTCTTTTGATAAAAGTTTTTCTCCTTTGCCGATAAAATTTCTTATTATTCCATAATTTGCATCCCTCACTTTGACTTCTTTTATTCCTTTATTAGAAAAGACCTCAAATTTTAATCTCACTCTTTGGGCACCTCTTGTAAACTCATAGTTGTTTTCCATTTGGTCATTTATAGATTCCCACTGAAGTATAATTGGACCCTGACTTACATGTTGTTGTCCTTCTTTTGCAAACCAGTAAGGACTAGCTCTTGCATTTAAAGATTTTTTTACACTCTCTAAATTTTTGAATATTGTTACACATTTTTCCGCTGCAACTTTTAAATCTTTTGGTGATTTTATTTTTGTATATGAAATCACGGAGTTCCATCTTAAATCCCTCAATCCAAAAAGAAATTCATTATAGTTATCTGCAATTAATTTATCTTTATCATATGCATAGGGGATATACATAAAAAAATACCATAAATTATGAGGGTATCCACCAACTTCTCTTAATTTTTTGTAGTCAATAATTCCTGTTTGAGGGAAACCACAATAATAAAAATATTGCCCATAATGATTTATTTTCTCACCATCCCATTGAATATACTCATAATTTTTAGAAATAAATTTTTCAGGTGGATATTTTATTCTTTCCCCTAACATTATCCATCTTATCCCCACTCCATCTGTAAACTCTATACCAGGACAGGCATAGAAATTCGTGTCACTTATCTCCTGACATTCTTTTTTTAATGATTCAAATTCTTCAGGAGTTAAAAATTCAAGTGGTTCGGTGAATACAATAAATGATAGACCTAACTTCTTTGCTTCTTCTACATAATCTTTAACTTTTCCTTCTCCATCAGTGTATGCAGTATGAACTCCTACAATTCCTTTTATTACTTTATCGGACATTTTACCTATTTCAACTTCCCATCCATTTTCAGGCCTTACATATGATTTTGAAAAACTATATTTATCCCAAGATATTTCATTCGGAAAAGTTATTCTTTTGTAAGGTTCTATTTTATAAGTCGCAATTTTCCCTGCCTTTTTTGCATTTTCCCCAAGATATCTATAAGAATTCATCTGTAACTGCCAACTATCACTTTTTCTACCTGATAATGGGTCTCCTTTTTCTTCAACTATACTTTCCCATAAAGGATTTAAGTAATTCGCTCCTGTAAAAAGAGGAGAAATTGGGTAGGATACAATTCTGCCTTTTCCAAATTTCCTTGTAGCAAATATTGGTGGTTCTTCTTTATATGTCCCTTCTGCTTCAAGATTGATCACATTTGGGTTTCCAGAAATACCACTTTTATATGACTTTGCTTCTTTTTCTCCTTTTATCAATATCTCCCATTCAGAGGAATATTTTAATGCAACAACGCCTGGGCCAGGATAATAGTCATGTAATGGTAAATATAAACATTTAATTCCCTCTGTTAAAATATGTGGTTTTATATTTTGTGTGTAAAAAAATTTAGCCTGATTCAAAGTCCTACCTTCATATTCTCTTGTTTTATCATATACTCCCTCATGTAAAATTTCTATCCCAAAGATTTTTAAAACTTGATTCCAGTATTCTTCATCTTTTTCATTTGGATACCTTACACTTCTCACTTGAATAAACAACCCTCCACCTTCTTCAACAAATCTTTTTAACGCATTACTAACTCTTTTAGCATATTCTCTTTCTGATTCTCCAAATTTTGTTCCAATACCTTCATCTGTTGTTGTTAAATGTATTAAATGAAACCTTGAAATTTTTTCATAAATTTGCTCTTCTGTTAACTTATACCTGGGGAGAAAAACATCATTAAATAGGATAGGTTCTATATTATTTTTCTGATATAAAGGAATTGTTCTATGGTATTTCCTAAATTCAACATTATACTTATCTCCATCAACTTGAGGTATTCCAAGATAAATTTTGTCATTTTGAGTTAGAACATTTTTTGTTAAATTAAATAATAAAAATAATAAAAATATCTTTTTCATATTGACGCCTCCTTTAAAATTTAAGATATGTGTAATCGTTCTAAAGATATCATCTTGGCTAATAATAAGATTAATATATTTACTCCAAATTTTTTTTCTTCTTTTTATTCACTTTTTAACACTTTCTCTTTCTATTATTTCTGGTTTTATAATTATTTTATCTGGTAAACTTTCTGGATTTAATATCTTCCCTACTACAAGTTCTGCTATTTTTTCTTCTTTTATATAAATTGAAGTTAATTTTGGACTTAAAATTTCACACCATGGAGTATTGTAATAACCAATTATTGAAATATCATCTGGTATCTTTAAACCCATTTCTTTTGAAATATCATATATAATTTTTGCTCTAAAATCTCCTTCTGAAAATATTCCTATTGGTTTTTTTTCTTTCTTTAATAACTCCTTTATTTTTTTTCTATCTTCTTCTGTAAAAATAATAAAATTTTCTTCTGGTAAATTTTTCTCTTTTAATGCATCTATTCCACCTTTTATAATTTTTGCTTGTTCTATTTGGTCAGGCGAAACAGGATATGTAAGGAAAACTATTTTTTTAAATCCTTTTGATAATAAATATTCAACTGCAATTTTCCCGCCATAGTAATAATCATGTAGAATATAACTTGCATTTTCTATCTCTTTCTTCCATTCATAACTTATTGTAAATATTATTTTCCCTTTATAATTAGATAGAAGTTCAAATGGAAAAACAGAAATACCATAAATAATTAAATAAGCAGGATTTTTCTCAATAAAATAATGTATGTTTTTTAGTTCCTCTTTCAAATTCTCTTTATATTTAAAGTCAATAGGAATACATAAGTATCTACCATTTAATCCTTGAATAATTTTTTTAGTCAATGTTCCCCAAAGATGTCCTTCTGTTTGCATTATCAACCCAACAATTTCTTCTTCTTTTATTTTCCCACTCTTACTTTTGACAAATGTTCCCTTTCCTTGTATCCTATATAAAAATCCTTCTGAAACAAGTTCATTTATTGCTTTTACAACGGTTATTCTACTTACTCCATATTCTTCCATTAACTGAAACTCTGAAGGGATAGGAGAATCTATTTTTAATTTTCCTTTCTTTATTTGTTCTTTTAAAATCTCTTTAAGTTGATAATAGTAAGGTAATGGCTTTTCTTCTTTGGATAATTTCCTTGTTTTTGATGTCATTTTTTACCCTTATTTTATATATAGTACATTGCGTTGATATATAATTTTTTAACACATTTATTTCTCTCTTTCAAATTAAAATGTCTGTTCATATTTCAATTCAAATTCAGAGTAATTTCATTTTTTATGCCAGAAACTACCTCTGTAAGAATTACTTTCCATTTTCCTTTGGGAGAATTTATAAAAAATGGAATAGTTAGTTTCCCTTTACCATTTTTAATTACAAAATTCTTGCAAAAAGATTTTTCTATTTCTCCATAAGGATTAAATACTTCCATATTTATAATAGAAATACCAGAAATCTCTCCGTTAGATGATACAAGTTCCACATCTATTTCTGTTTCATCAGGTAATCTTTTTATCTTTTTTAAATCAGTTTTAATTTTATCCAGTTTATATGGCAATCTTGCAAGAAGAACTACACCACCAGGAGAAATATTAATTTCAACTTTTTCAGAATATCCTAAATATAATGGTTTAATAATTTCCCCTGAAATAGGTTCCACTCCTCCAAAAAGATAGTTATGAGAAGGTTTTTCAAAGAAGAAATATACTTTAGAAGGTAAAAGAGGGTCACAATTTTCTTCCCTAAAAATTCCTAAATAACTCGTCTCTCCATCTTTCCATTCTATAACTTCATGACCGAGTAAAGGCACTTTCTTTTCATTACAAACTTGATGTCTTGGGGTAATACCGGCAAAATTTAAAATTTCTTTACTCAATTGAACTGACCAAGTATCCTGTTTTCTTGAATAAGCAGTTAGAAGAAAGTTTAAAAGCAAAACTTTACCTTTTCCATATTGTTTATAAATAAAGCATGGAATTTGTTTCTTGTCTTTTTCAAAAATGATCTCTCCTAAATTTTTACCATCAATGACTTCTAAACTTTTTTCATAATATTCAGCCACTAACCAACCTTTTAGATTCCAGTCAGGAACTGTTTCTTTTGCCCACACTAAATAATCAAAGGGTTGTAATCCCCATTCAAATTTTTTATTTTTAACTCCAAAAAGGTCATTTAATCCTTCATAAGGTACACCCCTATCATCAAATATAGCAGGTCTTACATCTGCAATAACTATTCCACCTTCTTTTACCCAAGTTTTAATTTCTTCACATGTTTTTGGAGATAATGAAAAACAACAGGAAAGAATAAGAAGTTTTTTATCTTTCAAAAACCCATTTTGTATTTGTTCTTCACTTATATATCTATAATTTATCCCATTTTCTGAAAGAAATCGCTGTAAAGCAGTTCTACTAGCATTGAAAGGTCTTAAAAAAAGATGAGTATTTTCTGGATTAACCCAATGCCCCATAATATATGTTGTATAAATAGAAGGTTGACTATAAAGAAATACAACAGGGTCTATTTCTTCTTTCAATTGCATTATAAGTTTACCAATACCTTTTCTCAATGGTTCAGTTGTTTCTTTTACCCATTTATGTTGAGGATATAAACCACCTATATCAGATACAAATGTTTTCCCACAAAACCAACTCATGCCCCAGTATCCATGAAGAAGCCCCCACCATGGAGTTGTATAATATTGATTTTTATCTTGTCCATATCCTGCCCATGTACTAACTGGACCAGAACAAAAACTTCTTGATAAGTTTACTACATTTCTACCATAAGGCATTAAAATATTAAAAGGAGAGGATGAATAATCAAATCCAGAGTAAGGAATAATATGTTCACCTAATTCAAATAATCCTTCAATCCCATAATAAATATCTTTATCAACAAGTCCATCAATTGCTTTATCCATTATCATTTTGTCTACATCTGTAATAAGTTTTGAAAACCATATTCTATATTCAAGCCAACTTGATATATTATATGTTGTTTCTTTTATATCTTTTTCACTTGCTGGTTTAACTTCGTCAAATGAAGAAAAATTTGTCTCCCATGCAGTATTTAAGTTTTTTATATCTTTATATTTCTCTTTTAGGTATTTCTGAAACATTTTTAAAACTTCTTCTCCTGGTATTGTTTCTTTTAAAGCATGCCTTTCATCCTGAACACATACCGCTATTCCTCCATATTTATTTAAGTGTCTATGAAAATAAGGTATTTTATTTTCTAAATTTTTTATTACTTTTGAATAATCTTTTTCTAATTCCCAAGGATAAATAGGGAACCAGTTTGTCCAGAAAATAGGAAACCCAGAATTTAAAATTAATCTCTGAATGGGTCTTTCTTCTGGATAACCACCGACTAAAAATACATCTATTCCGGCTTTCTGGTTTAAAACCTTTGAAAATTCTAATCCAAGAGATGGCAAATGTGTCGTACCCCATAAAATGTTATAAAAATCTTCCCATTTGTGAGAAGAAACTGAAATTTCTTTTTCTTTAAAACAGACCTTTCTATTACCATCAAAGACATAAACAATTATTTTTTGAATAGATGAATCTGTTTTTATCGTTTTATATTTTGCAAAAAATTCCTCTTTTTCAAGAGTTAAAGTTTCTCTATATAAAATGTGGCCTTCAACATCTTCTATATCTATAACAAGTTTTATCTTTTTTAAGAATTTTTCTAATCCTTCAACCCTTCCTTTTATTTCTACAATCTCTCCTGGTAAATAAATTTCTTTATCGGTTTCAATTTTTAAATTCAAAGGATTTTCTATTTTAAACGAGTGAGAATACCATGAGATTACACAGTCATTTTTATCTTTTATAACAACATCTAAAACATATTTGCCAGAAGCAATATCAGGTAATTCCAAAACATTTTCCTTCATAGGATTTATATATTTTTCTAAAACAGTATTAAAATTCATATCTCTTACTGTCACTTTTAATTTATCAACTTCCTTCAATTCTCCTTCTAAATTAAAAGTTATTTTATTCTTTTCTCCAAAAACTAATTTTTCATTAGAGTTAAAAATAGCCCATGCCAATGGTTTTCTTCCAGCAGCATATAATACCAGTTTACAAAATATGGATGAAAAGTATCTCTCAAAAGATTTAATTCCAGAAACAAGATCATCTTCTGCTTCTGGATTAACTGACATATATCTTCCTACCTCAGGAAACATCCCTGACCAACCTAATGCAACAATTCTACTACTTCCAATTTCTTTTATACCTGCGAGAGGGATTCCAGTTTTTGTATACCATACTGGTTTTGAATCTTTAGTTAAGGATAAATTTTTATAAAGAGAAATAGGTGGAAGAATATCCCATGGAATTCCTCCAAAGTGAATCCAGTCATCTGTAACTATAGAATCCATATCTTTAAACCTTTGTTTGTCTCCACTTGAACCAATAATAGGATTAACCTCTCCATATTGTTTTTCCCACCATGTTCCATACCAGCCATAAGAATTTACTCCGCATAAAATTAAACCTTTACCATTTTCTTTAACATAAGAAATAATTTTTTTGTGCACTTCTTCTGGAAATGAAGAAGCAGATGTTGTAAGAACAATAACATCTGGATTTTCTTCAAGCGCTTTTTTCAAAAGTTTCAGAGAAAAATATGATATATACTTTTGTTTGTCCCCTAAATAATCATACATAGTTGGATATAAAGCAGGAATTCTAATCCATTTAGCATCTAAAGCAGAGGGTAAGTAAAATAGTTCTCCTTCTAACTGTAATGTAGAAACAACTAAAATTTTCAAAGGATGTCCAGAAAATTTTTCTGCCCATTCTACTTCTTTTACTTTAACTAAAGGAAGTTTGTCAGTAAAAAGTAGAGATTGAGAACCAAATGTTAAAACTTCTGGATTTTTGCCAAACTCAACAAGTTCTGGATATCCTCTTGTTGCTTCCTGAAGTTCCCCAATAGTAGATGGTAAATTTAAAACAGGAAGGTTTTTGATTTCACAAAAAGCAATACTTGAAAAACACAAGACACAAACAAAACTATTAAAAATTTTCATCTGTCTTCCTTTTTAAAATTCAGGTTTTTCTATTTTCCCTATTTTTTCCAATTTTATATCATCATACCAGATAGTTCCTTCAGTAAATCTGAGTTGGAAATGAATAGTGCAATATTTATGCCAATTTTTTGTTGTGAAATTATATTTTACCTCCTGCCAGTCAAAAGTTCCTGATAATTTAGGCGAAAAAACTAAAACTTGTGCTTTTTCAGGTCCTTCCCCAAATGAATATTTTTCTGTTGGTGAAAGAATAATTCTTATGTTTACGCCTTCACCAACTATCCCAACTTTTTCTCCTTTAACCCAACAACTTAATGTATAAGCAGTATCCGGTTCTATAGAAAAAACATCTTCAGCATAAGGAAATGTTCTCATTCCAGTAACTTGATTTATTGAATTTACTACTATTTTTATACTGTGAGTCCCAGAATGAAAAACAGAATTATCAACAGAAACAGAATTTTCAGCCCCTACATAAAATTCCCAACCAACAGGAATTCCGGAAAGCAATTTCTCAAAATTTCCATTCTCTATTTCATTAGGTTTTTCTTTTATTTCCTCAAGATAAAGTTCATCAACATAAAATTTTCCATTTTTTAGAGCCTCAACTTTTATACTTGATTTAAAAGCATTTTCTGGAGTCATGACTTTTTTTTGAAAAAATGTCCATTCTTTTAAAAATGGTTGAGGCACATATAATTCATTTACTGAAATGTATTTCCCTTCTTTATCAAAAAAATAAATTATAATTTTCAATCCTGAAAATTCTCCTTGTTTTTTTTCTGTTTCACACTTATACCATCCTGAAAACCTATATTTTGTTGATGGCTTTATTTGAAAAAGTTCTTTTATTTGAGCAAAACACTCTTTATTTTCTTCTCCTAAAAGTAACAATCCTTTTTCTTCTTTGTATTTTGCTTCTTCTTTAATTTTTATAAACGCGTTTTCTTTTTCAACTAACTTCCATTCTTCTTCCTTTTCAAATCCATTATAAAAAATAATATTTTCTCCGCTTAATTTATGAAAAAAAAGTAAACATAAAAATATTCCTACTTTTATTTTTCTATTCATATTGCCTCCCTTCTAACTACTTTTTCACTATATCTAAATATGCCCACCAAGAAAAATCATTATAACCATCTTCTCTCAATCCATTCCCCCAAGTATTTGTATCTGCATAACCGCTTAAACCCATTTGAGATGGAAAACCTTTAATAAATTTAACATGACCTCCTAAATACCAGACATTTACTCCTTCATATTTATGCGGTATAGTTTTGTAATTTGCACCTCCATCTGGATAATTAAGACATGCTACATAACCTAAATTTGAATGAAATTTATATCCAGAAACTGTCCTATCTAATTTTGGCCAGTAAGAAGGGTTTCCTGGGGGAGTAACACGATGTGTCTGTCTTTGAGCATAGGTAATACATAGATAGTTGCCAGTTTTCCAAGTATTTATAAAGTTTTTATACCAGGATTTTAATACTGTTCCATCCATTGTTTGAGAAGGACAGAACAAAAACTTATAATTATTAGGATTTATATAACCAGATTGTATTACTAAACCCAAGTATGTAGGAATATAAGCATACTTTATAAAAGATGTATTTACACCATCCGCAGTTCTTGCTGGTAAATACCCATCATTATCTTGAGAATACATCAAAATCGCAAGTCCTATCTGTTTTAAATTATTCATACAAGTTGCCTGTCTTGCTTTTTCTCTTGCTTTAGAAAGTGCTGGTAAAAGCATCGCTGCCAAAATAGCAATGATCGCTACTACGACTAACAACTCTATTAATGTGAATCCATGTGGTTTTGAAAAGATGCTCTTTGAAAATTTTTGTTTCATATTGCACCTCCTATAAAATTTAATTTATATATAATCATCCGCATAAATATAGCGGATGGTAAAAAAGAGTATAATGTGTTCTGCAAAATTACACATTTGAAACTTTTTCTCTTTATAATTTTCATATTATAATATGTTGACATATCATTTATTTTACCCCTTATAAATTTTTTGTCAAATATATTTTTATTTTTGTCAAATTTTTGTATAAGTTGAATACATCGTGAACACTTTTTTATCTTCTATAGATTCAATTTTACACATACTTTAACTCTTTTATCCTGTTTTTCTTTGCTGCTAACTTTTCTTTTTCTCAACTTCTTCAGATTTTTGTTTTTGATTTTACCTTTTATCAAATTAATTCAGGCTCTGCCCAGACGCCATGCAGGTAATTTACCCATACAGGAGGGTCTGGTTCTTCTATTGTTAGCATTGATAAAGTTAAAACACAAAATCTTGCTTTTTTATAACTATGAATTATTTAATCACGGTAGGTGCAGATAAGACAAATTTTTGTAAAGTCATCTTTGCCTTTTAGAAACTTCAGTTAAATAAACTCTACCATTTTTCATCTTTACTATCACTAACTTTTGAAATAAAAAAATCATCATATAGTTAACTTGCCTTTTCTTTCCCTTAAAAACTTTTTTCCAACATCATAGATACTTGTCTTTAAAAAAATATTTTTCATTCTTATTCCAGAACAATATATGAACCTGGAGTTAATATTAATTCCTTCTCTTTAAATTTCATTCCTGGTAAATCTATAACTTTTTTAATTTTTGTTTTTATTATTTTATCAGTTGGATTATTGACAGAGATATGCCATTTATCAGGATTTTCAGAGACATGAGTTACCTGTATAAAAAGTTGTTTTCCTTCTTCTGTTTCAGCGATAACTGGATGACCGGATAAAATATGAGTTTCTTCTGCATAATCAATATATAATGGTACATAAGAATTCCCATAAATATCTATTCCAGGTTCTCTAAATCTGTTTTCTCCTTTTCCATAATCACCTTTGCTATACCCTTTTTTCTGCCATAGAATAGATGTCCATTTTTTATTTAAATTTTTAATCATTAAAGGTAAAGTTAAATTCATTTTCTCTTTTGGTTTTTTAATATAAATTTCAACATTATAATTTTCTGGATTTAATTCTATAATTCCTAAATTGCTACTAATTTTCTTTCCTTGTTTAATTTCCATATATTCTGGTTTTTCAATATATTTAACTATCTTCAAAATATCCTCTTTGCTTTCAACTTCTACATTAACAGGAATACCAACTCCACAAATTTCAAAAATATATTTTTCTCCTTTTTTAATATTTTCAACTCCATCTGCAAACCATATTAAATTTCCTTTATGAACAATCTTCACTGGATTTTTTCTATTAATAAAAATATGAGAATTTGAAATTCCTTTTTTATAAAAGGCAATCCAATCACCTTTATTAAGGATAAATTTATCTCCAATTTTAATATCTTTAAATTGATATTCAGAAATTTTCTCTCCATTACATATAACAATAATAGAATCTGGGTCAATTGCACCAAAATATCCAACTTGTAATGATTTTACTTTATCATCTTTAAGAAAACTTATTTCTTCACTGAAAATACTTACATTTATTCCAACTCTAACTCCAGGACCAGCCCATCCTGCTTCAGGAACTCCTATTGTTGGTGTTACATACTCTATATATCTCTGTTTATAATTAAATATTTTTGAAAAATCGTTAATTGGTCCATAAGTATGCCATGGATTTACAATATTTAAAACTTTTCCATCATATAATTTCTCTTTAACAGAACTAACAACAAGAACTCCTTCATCTGAGAATTCTAATAAAGGCATTTGCACAAACCTTCTTCCATCTTCTTTATCAGTATCTGTTTCTAAAATAGGAACTGTGTCTTGATATCTAATTAATGGTAAACATGCAGGTGGTCCACCATCCCAAGTATCTCCTGCGATATTAACAGGTAAAACTGGTGCTCTATTCATTGGATACCAATAAGGACCATGAGCAAGTGGCAAAAGCCCATCAATATACGCATTTACATGGTCAGAACAGAAACTCACTCCAAGAGCACCCTCTTTCCAACACCTTCTTGGAAAACTTATTGCTTTGCCTCCTTTAATATCCTCTGCTATAAGAACAAGATTTTTTTGAACTGTCCCATCTAAAACAAGTGTCTGGATATACTCTTTTTCACCATCTAATTTAATTTTTCTGAATAATTCCTGTCCATTGTAAATTCTTATTTCTTTCAATCCAACATCACTTTTTATATCAATATATGAAGGCATAACTGAAATAGGAGTTACAAATTCTTCACCACCATAAGTTATAACTCTATGACACCAAGGCCAGGCATATATTAAAGGACCATTTGAACTAAAAATATTAACTCCATCATATTGATGCGTCCATCTTAAACCATCTTCAAAAATTGTGTCTAAATTTCTCGCCATAATATAAGTTAAACTATTTTTATTTTCAATCTCTCTTTTTAATTCATCAGCAGAATATATTTCATTTATACTTACAGGATTTGGTGCTATTGTACATTGTGCTGTTTTTAAATATTCTTCTGTTAAATCTTCTATTAGTTTTCCATTTTTATAATATCTTATACCAACTGCTGCATATAATTTTAAATCCCACATTGGTTGACAATTTTTATTTGTTGAAAAATTGTAATAACATACATTTCCATTATTATGATAATTTGCCAATACCCAATTCAAATAAGGAGTAATATAGCCAGTAAAATTCCCTTTATCATCCTCTTCCTGTATATAAATTCTTTTTTTATCTTTTGTTAAAACTTTATCAGGCGGGAAAACAGGGTTTTTACCATAAAATATCATATAATTACCAACATTGTTTAAAATTGAAAATCCAGCAAATAATTTTATTTTATCATCTGAATATTTTTTACAATCTTCTTTAAGTTCCTCAAATTTTTCAGGTGTTAAATATTCAAAATCATCTGCAAAAACTATAAAATCAAAACCAAATTGTTTCCCTTTATTAGCATATTCTTCTACAGTAGATTTTCCTGTTGAATAATTTGTTTTTGCTCCAATTATTCCTTTATACAGATTACCTTTTTGAGGGCGTCTATATCCTAAAACTTCTGGTTCATAAACCCAAAAATAATAATCAAATTGTGCCTTTACTCCAGGTCTTAAATTAGGTGGTAATAATTTTTGTTCATCTGTTACATATCCTCCAAATTTCTTATTTTTAAAAGATACCTCACCAAGATACTTAAATGTATTTTCAAGAAGTTTTCCAAAATCACTCTCTATTCCTTTTGCTCCTTTTGATAATACCTGTCTATCATAAATCCATTTTGTTCCTGCTCCTATTGAAAATTGTCTCCATTGGGCACATAAAGCAACTCTTCCATTTCTATATTCTCTTATTGCAAAAATAACTGGTTCTTTCTCTTTTTCAGTTCTTATAATTGGATTTTTTATAACTTCTGTTTCTTTACTTATATCTATTGGTTCTGTATGAGATGTCTTTGATGCTCTTACTACTACTTTCCAGTTTTCATCTACAATTATAGGTGCTGTCATCTGGGATAAATACGCAATTTGATAAGGGTACCAAATATGTTTAACTCCTTCACTTACAGGGGATGGTAAAATATTATCTGTAAAAGCAATAGGAGTTGCATGTGTAGAATTAGTAAGTGAAGCAATTTTTTCTTTATCTTGTTCAACAATTCTTTCAACAGGTATTTTCGCACCAAAAAGGTCTGTCAGTTCAATAAGTTTCTGTCTTCCTAAATTATCCTCTGTCGGCATCAATAAAACACCACCTCCCTCAGATACATATTTTTCTATTAGATTTTTAAATTCACTATCATATTCAATTTTCTCCTTCTGATAGTGATATCCAGGTGATTGAAATAAAACTAAAACATTGTAATTTTTTATTCTATCCCATGTTATTTCATTCAAACTTTCTGTATAATCAACTTCAAATCCTTTTTGATATAACTCTTTTAAATATGTAAAATCAATCCAGCCATATCCTTGCTGTGGAGCACAGAATAAGATTGATATTCCTTTAGGTTCTTTACTTTTAATTATTTCATCTATCTTTTTTGCTTCAACAGAAACATTATCTATCAAAAACTCACCAGAAACCACTTTCCCAAAATTATTTACAGGAGAAAATATTACTTCATTTACATCATAATTATACTTAAAATAAACATTATAATTTTTCCATTCTTTTTCTAATTTAATAATTTTTATTTCAGAGCCACCCCATAATCTTCCAATAGATAAATACTCAGCATCAGATAACCATTTTGCATAAAAATTTACATTAACAACTTTTTCTTTGTCAACAGGTATTTTCTCTTTTAAAACTCCAAAAACTCCTGAATTCCATCTTGAATAACTGTAATTTTCTGGAAAATTTAAACTTACCTTTAAACTATTTTTTGAATTATCTGGTGTATCTGATACTAAAGAAAGTTCATTTTCACTAAAAACTTGTTTATCTTTTTCAATTCTAACACATTTCCAACCATTAAAATCTTTTTCAAAATCAGAGTTTAAAATTAAGTTATCTGAAAAAACCAAAAAAGATAAAAAATAAAACAATATTATAATTCCTTTTCTCATATTAACCCCTCTTTTTTTCAACCTCGGCGGTTGAATTTTTTAATAACTTACTTTTGGTATTCTTGTAAAAGGCCAAGCATATTCCCATCCTGCATTTCCATACCAATTTGGATTTGGGCTGTAATTTACATTATAGTATTGTGTATTTTCAAGTATTTCTTTTGGATACCACTTTACATGATAATCACAGAAAAGAAGATTTGCTCCATTAGTATGCCTATATTGCCAATGAGAATCCCCCCATCCTTGCCAATTACACGCTCCACAATTTGAAGTCCACCAAGGATATATCATTGATTCACCTAAAAGAAGAGTCGCACTTGAATTTTTTAATTGACTTTCTTTGACACCACAACTATCTGGAATATATACACGATTTAAACCAGCAGGTTCAGTACCATATCCTGTATTAAAACCATATCCACCCATATATACATACTCCATTGCTGGATTTTCATAAACTGGTGGAGGACCTCCTTTCCCATATTTATAATAATTGGGACAATAATAAGCACGCCAGTTTTTAACATAGGGGAAAATCTGCGTTATCCAAAAATGCATCCAACCAGAACCACCATATCCATAATAATTACCATTAGAATAATATGCAGGATAATAATTATCATAATCATTCAAATACATTGCAAATGCCAATCCAAGTTGTTTCAAATTGCTCATACAAGTTGCTTGTCTTGCTTTTTCTCTTGCTTTAGAAAGTGCTGGTAAAAGCATCGCTGCCAAAATAGCAATTATTGCTACTACGACTAACAACTCTATTAATGTGAACCCATGTAGGTTTTGAGACCTGCTCTTTAAAAATTTTTGCTTCATATTGCACCTCCTAAAAAATTTAATCTATATATAATCATCCGGGATAACCGGATGGCAAAATAGGAAGATATATATAATCATCCACCATAATAACTGGTAGATGTAAAATAGAGGATTTTTATAAAAGAGGAAATTTTTTATAATAATATATCTACGAGAGAGAGAGAGAGAGAGTTCATTTTTATTTTTTCCATTTCCCATTTTATATTTATTATTTACTTATATTTTTAATTTTGTCAAGAGTTCAAATTGCTTCATCTATGAAAAGGATTCTCAACTCTCTTTTTCAACGCAGAATAAAATATAAACCTTAAGCAAAGTAGATGTTTTTGCGATAAAAAGGTTTGTGAACATTTGAATGAACTAAAATGCGGAAGATATTAATTAAACTTTAAATAGCAGGACCTCCTTTACATTCTTTTTGAAGGACATTTATCGCTGTTTCCATGTTTATATCAGGAGTATCTCTACCAGGATAAATTTGAACATATCCAGCACCGCAGTTTGCAAATTCCTTTATTTTTTCCTCCAATTGATAAGGAGTGTATTCCTTCATTTGTTGAGGTGTAACCTGAACCCAGAAATTGTGTCCCATAATTTCATACATTTCCGCAGGAGTAAGATTTTTTGCCTCTGCTCCATGAAATGAAGTAATATCAAGTATTTCCTTTGCAATACGAAGGTGTTCTATCCGAATTAATTCGCTGTGCATAAATCGTGTTTTCTTACCTTCGTATAGTTTTTTATAAAAAGGAATTGCGAACTTTTTATACATCTCCGGTGACAATAACCCTGAGAAATCATCGCCTGTATATCCATTTGGATTTTCCCCACATAAATCTTTATCCACATTTTCTAAGTATTTATCCACACTTACAATAAAATCAAGTATTTTCATTGCTTTTTCAGGTGCATCTATAAGCCAAATAAAAATATTGTTATTGGTGATTTCACAGGCAGTGGTTATAATACTTCCGTTTGTAGTCCAAAATCTTACACTATACCCACAGGATTTATAGTACTGCCATGCTTTCCACCTCTCTGCCATAAGTCCTGATGTTTTATAGTCAGGAATACTAAGTTTTTCTATATCTTCTAGTTTAGCAATTAAAGGATGAGAACTATCTATATAGGGGAGTTCATTCTCTGAAGGATAGACCACAGGCATACCGAGGTAAGAAGAAAAAATAATAGAAGGAGAATCAATATAGGGTTTAATAAATTCCCCAACTCCAAATTTTTTCTCTATGTATTCTGAGGCCTTTAATTGTGCCTCAAGCATATTGACAGGTGAACTATAATAATCAGCATACCTAATTCCTGCATACTTTGTAATTGTTACATTACAGAATGCAATATGCCACTTTGGTTCCATTTTTTCTACTTTATTATAGAAAATTTTTTAAATATTGGAGACTTTTCTCGGCGATAATTTTAGGGCCAGGGGAAAAATCAAATACTTCAACTGATAACCAACCACTATAACCAATCTCTTTTAACTTATCAATTATTGGTTTGTAATCTATTTCTCCAAAACCAGGTCCAAGTAAATTTTTATCATTGACATGAAAATGCTTTAAATATTTAGCACTTTTCTCAATTATCTCTGGAATTGGTTTCCCTTCATCACTCATTGCTTTAACATCAAGATGTAATTTCAGATTTGGGTGGTTTATTTCTTCAATTATTTCTATTGCTTGTTCTGCTTTATTTATAAAATTTGTTTCTGTTTTTGCAAGAGGTTCAATACATAGATAAGTGCTTTTTTTTGAACATTCTTCAAGAACTGGTTCTATAACTTCTTTTAAGTATTGTTTCACTTCTTCATATGTTTGCCCTTCTCCTATTTTTCTCTGTTTTGGTGAACCTAATACCATTAATTCTCCGCTAATATCTGAAGTAAAATCAACAAGTTTACATAAATAATCAGAAGTTTTTTTTCTTATGACAGGGTCTTTTGAAGATATTGATAAACCTTCAGGTTTTACTAAAAGCCAATGTGTTCCAATAATTTTTATACCAGTTTTTTCTGACAAATTTTTTATTTTTTCTATTGTATTTTTTTCTATTTTTCTAATATCATCAGCAAGAGTGAATGGTGCAATTTCAATTCCTTCATAACCAACACTTTTAATATAATAAAAAATTTCTTCCAGTTCCCAGTCTTGAAAAATTTCATTACATATTCCAATCTTCATTTTTCTTTCTCCTTTATTTTCCAAATTGGTTCGTCTATAATATCTTCAGTTTTTTCATTTTCTAAAGGTAATTCTTCTGTTTTCTTTGTGCTATAAAATGGTATTTTTTCCTGTGTAGATATTAATTTCCCTATGCCAGTTGCAAGGAGGGTTATTTTAATTTCATCTGTTAGGTTTTGATCTGTTGCAACTCCAAGGACTCTTGATGGACTTGAAATTTTTGATTGAATTATATTTACTGCTTCTCCAACTTCTTTCAATGTTAAATCTGGACTTCCAGTAATACTGATGAGTATATTTTTTGCTTCCATAATTTCACTTTTTTCTATTAAAGGATTTTCAATTGTACTTTTTACTGCTTGTTCCATTCTACCTGCTCCTTTTCCATATCCAAGACCAACTATTCCTCTTCCAGCATTTTCAACAACTGAGTAAATATCTGCAAAATCAATATCAATCAGTTTGGGTTTATATATAAGGTCTGAAATAGAAGATATTGTTCTTAGAATAATTTCGTCAATTTTCCAGAAAGCCTCTTCTAAGGAAGTTTTTTCATCTGTTATTTCATAAAGTTTTTGATTTGAGATATGAATTAAAGTATCTACATTTTTTAAAATGTTTTCAAGCCCTTCTTGAGCATATTGATTTCTTTTTTCACCTTCCCATTCAAATGGAGTTGTAACAAGTGAAATTGTTATCGCACCAAGATCTTTTGCAATTTTCGCAATAATAGGTGTTCCTCCAGTTCCAGTTCCACCTCCAAGTCCGGCTATTAAAAAAATGATCTGTGTATTTTTCAATGCATCTGCAATTTTTTCCTTATCTTCACTCGCTGCAAATCTTCCTTTTTCAGGATCTTTTCCTGCACCTTTACCTTGAGTTGTTTTCTCCCCTATTTGTATTTTTAAATCTGACTTTGCATTTCTTAATGCATATGCCTCAGTATTAAAAATTACAAACTGAACATCCTCAATTTTGTTATAAATTCTTGATACAATATTTCCTCCTGCATTACCTATCCCTACTACTTTTATATTTATATTTGAAGAAACAAAGGACTCATCTATAACTTTTACCATTTTTCCCCCTTAGTATAACCATCTTTTAAACCATTTTTTTATTCTATAAAAAAAGGGTTCATCTTCTGTTTTTATTACTTTTGATGCAAGAAGTAAAAGTCCTATACCTGCAGAAAATTCTGTTTTTTGATATGACTTATCAAGATTCATTAACTTTTGAGGTATACCAATTCTTGCAGGTAACTGGAAAATATCTTCTGCTAACTTTACAATACCTTTTAATTTTGCTCCCCCTCCGGAAATAATCACTTCAGAAACTCTTGTTGGGAAATACATTGTTTTCATAAGTCGATTTTTTAAAATTAAATCTTCAAAAATATGTTGAACTCTCCAGTAAACAATTTTTGATATTTCTTCAGTACTAACCTTCCCCAAAGATTTTCCTTTTGGATTAAATATTTCAACCGTCTCTATCTCTTCTTTTCTTTTATCTGCAAATCTTTTCTTGTAATCACACCATGCATATTTTATTTTCAAATCTTCGGCTAATTCAAAAGATATATGATATTTTGTTGCTAAGTCATAATTTATATGGAATGAACCTACTTTTATAGAATCTGTTAAAATTATTTTTCCTTCACTATATAAAACTATGTCAGTAGTGCTTTTCCCAAAATCAATTATCAAACAACCACTTTTCTTTTCTTCTTCATTAACAACTGCTTCAGCAACTGCCCATGAATAAGGGAAAATTTCAGGAGATAATTTTACTCCTGCCATTTTTGCACATTCATTGATATTTTTTATAGGATTTGATTCTCCTGTGAGTACATGTGCTCTCATTTCAAGTGTATCACCATACATCCCAAAGGGCATTCTCCCGACAGAAATTGGATTATCATCAATTATAAACTCTTGAGGGATTATATAAATAATGTCTCTTTTCCCTGAATTTTCACTTGAAATTATATTTTTAATTTCTCTTTCAAGTAATTGAACATCTCCTTCATTAATAGGTCTTCCTTTTGGAAGAATTTCTATTTTTTTTGAATAAACTTTTCCAAATATATGTCCTCCACCCACGCCAACAGTTATCCATTTTATCTCCTCCTTAGATTGTTCCCTAAGAGAATCCAATAACTCAACCAAACCGTTTACAACTCCATCCTTATATCCTATTCTTCCATCTTTAATCCAATCTTCTTCAGTTTTTTTGACTTCGCTTGCAATAATTTCAATACCTGTTTCTCTTACAAGTCCCACTAATCCAAAAAATTTTGTTGTTCCTATATCAATCGCAGTTATTATATGTTCCTTCATTTTCTAATATTTTATATAGAAATTTTTAAACCTTGTGTCAATATATTCAAAATTATTATTCAAATTTTTAAGTACAATTACAAGTTTTTCTAATTTTATCTTAATATTTTCCTTTGAAAAAAAGATACTTTTTTCGCCATCACTAATTTCAATTTTATTTAAGTCAGATATATCAACCTTCTTTAATTTGAAAAAATTACCTATATTAAAATAATTATACCATTTTTCAAATTCAACCAAAACATTGACTTTTTCATTTTCTTCAACTTTATTTTCTTTTTCATTAACTTTAATTCCATATATATATAATAAACCTGTTAAATTTTCCCTTTCATTATTAAGTATAACTCCATTTTTATCAATCAAAAATTCTTTTTCGTTGTATTTCAATATTGCCCATGGTTTTCTTAATATTAAATTTATTTCAATTGTGGAGGGGAATTTTTTTGTAATTTTACAACCTTCAACTTCAGATATAAAATTTATTTTTTCCATTAAATTTTCAATGTCAAGAAATAATAAATTTTTATCTTTCTCGAGTTCTAACATTTCTCTAATATAACTCATATTTTCAGGATAAATTTTTATTTCTTTAATTTCAAATATTCCTGACGCCCATAAAAATTGTAATGTTTTCATTTTTATGAAAAAGAAACTGTAAAGTATTATTCCTAACAAAATTAAATTTATAAAAATTCGTATTTTTCTCCTTCTTTTCAATAAAATCCTTTTTTTTATTTCCTCTATTTTTTTATTTGTCTCTTCCATCTTTCTAATCCTAAATTTATAATTTTTTCACATAATTCTTCAAAACTAATGCCTTTATATTTTGCTGCATCAGGAAGTAAACTTACTTTTGTTAATCCAGGTATTGTATTTACATCTAAAACAAATAGATTATAATTTTCATCTACGATTATTTCCATTCTTGCAAATCCACTACATTTTAAGATCTTATAGGTCTTTTCCGCTATTTTTTCTATTTTTTTAATAATTCTTTTTGGTAAATCTGGAGGAATTATATGAAAACTCTCTCCAATTGTATATTTTGCTTTATAATCATACAAATCTCTTTTAGTTCTGATTTCAATTATTGGGAGGATTGTAATTTTTTCATTTCCAATTATTCCTACAGTTACTTCTTTCCCTTTTATAAATTTTTCTATGAAAACTTCATTATCTAATGAAAAAGCATCATTTATTGCTGTTTCAAGTTCTTTATCTGAATTAACTATTTTCACTCCAATTGTTGAACCTAAATTTGCTGGTTTAACAATAACTGGATAATTAAATGGTAGTTTTACTTCTTTATTTTTTTCAACAATGATAAACGGAGGAGTTGGAATTTTATTAAAAATTAATAATTCTTTACAGATAATTTTATTTAGACATAGGGCAGAGGATAAAACTCCTGAGCCAGAATAAGGTATTTTAAGTGTTTCAAGGAACCCTTGTATAACACCATTTTCACCAATCCCTCCGTGAAGTGCTATAAATACAAAATCAGGTCTAAATCTTAAAAAATTATTTATAAAATCCTTTCTTACAGGATCAAATAATTTAACATTATGTTTCTTCTTCAATGCAAAATATACACACCTACCAGATTTTAATGAAACATCTCTTTCAGGACTTTCTCCTCCATACAAAATTGCAATTTTCATTTAAATTCTCCTATTATATTTATTTCAAGTTCTAAATCAATGTCAAATTTCTCCTTAACTTTTTGTTTCACAATTTTTATTAAGTTATATACATCCTGAGATTTTCCTTTTCCTCTGTTTATTATAAAATTTGCATGCTTTTCTGAAATATAACAGTCACCTATTTTATATCCTTTCAACCCACATTTTTCAATTAATTCACCAGCATAATATGGATATGGGTTTTTGAATATACTTCCTGCACTATATCCAAGTGGTTGTTTTCTTATTCTTTCTTTCATATATTCACTTATTCTTTTTTTTATCTCTATTTGTTTCTCTTTCTCAAGTAAAAATTCAACTTTCCATATAAATTCATTTCTAAATCCACTTCTTCTGTAATAAAAATATATATCCTTTCTTTCTTTTTTTATTATATCTAAGTTTTCAACATCAAGATATTCAACATAAGTAATTTTTTCGGATATCCATTCTGTTTTTAATCCTGCATTGTTTTTTATTGCTCCTCCTATTGTTCCAGGGATTCCAGCAAGAAATTCAAGTCCTGTTAAAGAGTTTTTAATACAAATATTTAAAATTTCAGAGATCTCTAATCCACACTCACCAATTATTTTATTTTCTTTTATAGTCGTCTTTTTCATTTTTAAGGTTGAGATTGCTATTCCATCAAATCCATTATCACTTACAAGTATATTTGTTCCTTTTCCAATAAATAAAAAATCTTTTTTATATTTTTTTGAAATTTCAATAATTATTTTTACTTCATCAATTGTCTCAGGATATATCAAATACTTAACTTTGCCACCGCATCTAAAACTTGTATATTGTGATAAAGGAAAATCTTTCAAAAATCTTTCATTAAATAAACTCTCTATCATAGATTCAAAAAAATTAGTATTTTGCATTTTTAAAAAATAATCCTTTTGCAGGAACTGGTGGAGGAGCAAATCTTCTGTCTTTTTTTTCAAGGATTTCTTTTATTTGTTTTGGCTGAATTTTTCCTGTTCCTACATATATAAGAGCACCTATTAAATTTCTAACCATTTTATATAAGAAACCACTTCCCTCAATGTCTATAATTAATATATCTACATCATTATCTAAAAAAAATTTTTCTTTTTTAATCTCAATATTAAAAATCTCCCTTACTGTATTTTTAACATTACTGCCTGAAGTTTGAAAAGATTTGAAATCGTGTTTTCCAATTAGAAATTTAGTTGCTTTTTTCATTTTTTCAATATTAATCTTTTCTTTGACATAATGTGCAAAATCATTTAAAAAGGGCGTTCTTTTCAGAGCAATAAGATATCTATACATTTTCCTTTTAACTGAATATCTACTATGAAAATTCAAATCAACTTCTTCAACATCTTTTATATAAATGTCAGTTGGTAATTTTGAGTTTAAAGCGTTTTTTATATTTAAAGGAGATAATTTTGTCTGTAATTTAAAATTTGCTACATAGTTTACACCATTTACTTTACTATCTGTTCTTCCACATCCAATTAGTTTGATATCTGTTTTAAAAATTTCCTTTAGAGTGTTTTCAATTGTTTC
>JAMWCJ010000130.1 GCA_023818645.1 Candidatus Omnitrophota bacterium
GGTCTACCAGCATAAAGGAAGGAACAAAAAGTAAAAAATAAAATTAAAAGAATATTTAACCTTAAACAATTTCCTTTTTTCATTCTTCACCTCCTTTTGTGTTATTTTTTTAAAATTCGTGCTACTTCCATAATTATAGTATAATAAAAAAAAATGTCAAATAATTAAAAGGGAGTGAATATGAAGGTAGAATTGTTAGAAATGACAGCGAATCCTGAAGAGATTATTTATTCTGCTGCACGGCAATGTTATTCAGAAAAAGATGCTTATGAGATTTTTATTGAAGCAAAAAAGATTAAAAAAGATAAAATAAAAAAATTTATAAATGAGATTGTCAGTTCAGGACATGAAAGTGTTCTTGAGCATGTAAAATTTACTTTTGCAATTTCTGGTGTATCACGTGCTTTAACACATCAACTTATCAGACATAGAATTGCTTCATATTCTCAACAGAGCCAGAGATATGTAAATATGGAAAATTTTAATTATATTATCCCACCCTCTATAAAAAATGACAAAAATTTATTGGAAATATATCAAAATATTTTAAATGAGATTAAAGAGGCATATGAAAAAATAGAAGAAAATGATATTGAATATTTTAAAATTAGTAGTGATTATGGGATTGGGATTTATGAGTTACTGAATACTGAAATAGAAGGTTGTTTTTTAAAAGGGCAGATTTCAGGTCCAATCACTTTTTTGTCAATCGTTAAAGATACAGAGGGAAGATCTTTAATATTTAATGAAATAGTTGAAGATATTTTTGTTAAAGTTCTTGGAATGAAAGGATTGTGGTTAGCCAAAAAAATAGAAGAGAAAGAGAAAATCCCTATAATTTTTTATGATGAGCCAGTTATGTCGAGTTTTGGTTCTGCTTTTTTCCCTGTTGATAAGAATAGAAATAAATATTTATGAAGAGTTGATAAAGTTTTTAAGAGAGAAAAATAAAAATATTTTATTAGGGATTCATTGTTGTGGTAATACTGACTGGAATATTTTTTTAAATTTAGATATAGATATTTTAAGTTTTGATGCTTTTAACTATTTTGAAAAGAGAGGGTACAGAATTGAGAAAATTAAAAAGCAATTTATATTTACTCCTTCTTGTGGTATGGGTTATCTAAAAGAAAAAAATGCTTATAAAATTTTTGAATATTTATTAATGATTTCCACACTAAAATAAAACATCTTTTCCTTTAAATTCAAAATAATTGTTCAACATCTGTTTTGGTCCTTTTTGAAATAAAAAATATCCAGATAATACTGATTATTTTTTATTTAACCCGATACTACTTATATCTATTTTTCTACGCCATATCCTTCTATTTCTCTTATGTAGCAATTTATATATCCTTTTCTTCTCTCTCATATAACCTTCAATATTCAACTTATTAGGCTCAAATTTTATTGGAATAATCATTTTTTACAAATTCTTCAAATTGAATTAATTGTTTTTTTCACCTATTCTATTTGAATTTATTATCTATAAGATTTAATCTTGTAAAAGTAATTTTTTTCCCATCTGGTGAGTATTTTTTGCCTGTTGGATACAAAAAGATATTCACTTTTTTCTGTTTTTCTTTGTCCAGTTCCATCAGGATTCATTTGTCATTATACAACTATATAATTTATAAACAATCTTAGAACCATCAGGTGAAAATTTTGGTTCCATATTTCACTATCTATATTTTTTTAATTTCTTTAATCTATGCCATTAACTTTTATTTCCTATATTTCTACATTTTTCCTCATTATGCCAACTATCACTCAGAACAGGAAAATGAAATGAAAAATCAAAATAGAACCTTTATTAATCTGTTCTTCATTTTGTTTTATCAAAAGATTTAAGTATTTTACAATAAACTTATACATTACTTCAGGGCTTGAAGTGTTTTATTTTATTATCTCAAAGACAAAAAATTTTCATCACACATTAAATTTTTTTAAATATATTATTTTATTAAAGATAATACAAAATTATGAGTACTTGGCTTTGCAATTTCCTTTATTTTTTTGTCTGCCTGAAGTATTTTTTCTGATAATTCTTGAAGTTTTAACTTATACTCTTCTGAAGGCATTTTGGAAAATAAGGATGCTATACTTCTCCACTCAGAAACAAGATTTTCCTTCGCAGAAATTGCTGAAAGGACTTGTAAACACTGCTCATATACAGGCCCTTTTAAAACTGTGCTCATATTCCATCCTTTTTCAAGTTCTTCAGAAGATACATTTGCAACACTAATTCCATCTATATATACTTCATACTTACCATTTTTTAAATTTTCTATTTTCAAAATCCACTGACTTAAATCAGCAATTTGAGGATAAATAACTAAAGCATTTTGTGCTTCACGAGGTATTGGCATTGGTAGACAATTATCAAGCCTGTCAAAAGAAATTTTATCTTCTTCAATTTTCAAATTTGAAATTTTACATTGAACTGCTTCTATCTTTTTATTTGAAATATCTATTGAACATTTACTTACAAGTTTTGGAGCATTCATTTTTTCAAGCAATATAGTGCACATCATTAATTGTCCAACAGGTCCTGGATGAATAGGATCTCCTCCTATATCTATTCCCTTTTTTGATAATTCGCTCTTTTCCCATTCTTCAATCCATTTTTTTAAAAGGTCAGAAGAAGGCAAATCTGGATTTTCTAAATTTTTTCTAATACTAACTGCTAATCTATGTATTTCTTCAATAGGTTTATTTCTTCCCCATAAATCTAAAAGAAAATGAAATTGATTCGCAAAAATTATATTATTTTTTTTTGAAAACTCTTCAAGGGCTATCGTATATTTATCAAGAGTTATATTCCTTCCTATTAATTTATTCTGAATACTTCCATCATTTACAGGACTTGGTGAAAAAATAATTGGAATTGCTCCTATTTCTTTTATTTTATTTACAATTGTTTCCATTCTACTTATATAGGTAGAAACACTGTTAAAACCTAGTACTACTGAATCGTTCATACCAAGTTCTATGCTTACAATAGTTGGTTTCCATAAAGCAACATCCCAGTTAAACCTTGCAAGTGCTTTTAGTATTGTATCTCCGGCAACTCCTGAATTTCTAAAATGAATGTTCCATTCAGGGAAACGAGTAAAACAAAAACCTTCAAAGTAATTTGTATGAAGTTTTTGAGCAGTAATTGAATCGCCAAGAAAAACCCATATGTCTCCATCTTTTAGAGGGAAATTGTTTTCAGAAAAGAGATTTGAATAAAAAAGACCAAAAATTATTAATAAAAATAAAATTAACTTTTTCATTTTTCTCCCCTTTTTAATTTATTTTACAGTTTTTAAACAGATTTTGAAAAATTTTTTGTTTAACTTTCTGAAACTCTATTTCTCAACAATTTTATTTTCTTTCATCAGGAAAAAGATAGGTTACAAGGCCGGAAGGGACTTTTGGGAAGAAAAAGGTTGATTTATGAGGCATAATTTTCCCTTTTAAACAGATTTCAATAAATAAATCTTTTCCGACCGGATTTAGAAAGAAAATAA
>JAMWCJ010000131.1 GCA_023818645.1 Candidatus Omnitrophota bacterium
TTTCTCAAATTTTTCTGTAGACACAATGAATTTAATTTCTACCATTTCTTCAGCTCTTTAAAAAAAGCCTCCCTAGAATAAACTTTATATCTACCTTTTTCTATATCTTCCCAAGCTTCTTCAATAAGTTTCAAAATTTTCAAATCTTCTGATTTCATTTTCATATCCAACTTTTTTAATACTATAATGTCCTTCTTCGCTGTCACAGCAAACACACTACCTTTTTTAACACTTAATTTCTTTCTAATAGATGTAGGTATGACAATCTGACCTTTAGAACTTACTCTTGTTAATTCAGGAGTTTCTAATTCTTTTTTCATATTAGTAAGATATTCTTACTTATATTTAAATTTTTAACTTATCAGCTAGTACTATGTTTCCTTTAGTTATTTATATCTTTGTTTTAAAATGAAAATATACTTCATATTTTTGCCAACCTTTATGCCCGTTCAGATAGCGTAATTCCTATTAGTTTGTGAGAAAATCCTATACGAAGTAATTTAAATGTTTCTAATAATATTAAAAAATATGAGCAGTTCAGGAAGACATTATAATTTATCTGAATGGATGGGTGAAACAAGATTACTATACCTTTTACCAAGGAAATTGTCACTTAAAATACTTGAGGAATTGTTGTTACCAATTCCTAATGTAAAAGTGGTGGATGGCGATTCCTTGGAATGGGATAAGAATGAAATTGAAAATTTTATCAGAGAAAATTCACCATGTATTCTTTCCACACATTCCCTAAAACCTGAGAAAACAACAAAATGTCATTGTTTTCTCGATATATGTTCTTATTCAGATTTTGTGGAAAAAATACAAAGCATCGATGGAATCGAAAATTATGAAATAATATTAAGTGAAACTATTCGAGGAGTTGAAGATGGTTATGTAGGCATTGCTATTAGTGGTGAAGGATTGTTGCTAACTGAATACTATGTAGAAGAAAATTGCGAAGAAATTAATAAATTAACAGACGGGAGCGATCCCTCTCGGTTAGATCACTTGTTTATAAGAGATTCTACTATTAAATATTTGCCTAACCGCGTCCCTAGTAGAGATGTGGAAAAATTAGTTAAATATGTCTATGGGAAAAGAGGGTATTTCGAGTTCATAAAAGGTAGGGGGCATAAAGGGGTTGATATTTATTTTATAGATTTTCAAGATGATGATTCTATGTTACATCTTAAAGAGATTAGAGATATAAAATTTCCCAGTAAAAGGGAGATGCATATCCCTCTCGAGTGGTATCTTCAATATCTTTAGTCATTTAAAAAATATTAATCTATATCTATATTGATTTAAAAAACCATCTGTTTTTCCTAATGAACTACTATTTGGTTAACTATTTTGCATTTTTCTTTTCTAAAACTGCTATAATGTCTGTGCATATAAACCTTGGGTGTATAAAACATGAAAGAAAAATTACAAGAGCTTTTTACCACCAAGGTGCAGGTTTTACGTAGGAATAATAAATTTTTCTTATTTTCCAACCATGACGTTCAGCAATTGTTTTAAGTGTTTCTTCTGAATGCCAGAAGGTGTGTTCAGGATCTATTCTAAAGTTTTCAAATTTTCCAAGTAGAAGCCAAAATATAAATTTGAGGCTAGACATATTCGGAGTTGTAATAATCATTATCCCGTTCTTCTTCAAATATTTTCTCATATTCTCTAAGAAGATTCCCTGATTGCTAATGTGTTCTATTACTTCACCTGCCATAATAACATCAAATTTTTTCCAGGATTAATTGTTTCTGCATTACCACAAATGACCTTATAACCACACTTCACCAACCTTTTAGCGACTTCATGTCGTATTTCTACTCCTACACACTCCTTAGCGACTTTAGAGATTTTACAAAAATCAAGTATCCATTCGGGGCCCTTTTCAAGACAACCAATGTTAAGAACTGTTTTTTGTTTGCATAAAGATAGAATCATCCTATTACGATAAGGTACAAATTTATTTTTCTTTTCAAGAATATTGTCAAACATAAATTACTTTTATATTTCTAATTAAATATAAAAATGTTACTAGTTTCACTTTCACTTAGCTAAGAAACATACAGGGTCTTCTGCAAGTGGGCTACCATAAGCTGCAAATGCGCGTGCACGACAGCCTCCACAGATATCGAGATATTTACAATTACCACATGTTCCCTTAATTTCTCTATTCCTAAATTTTTTAAAGATATCATTTTTAATGATTGTAGTGAAAGGCTGTTGTTTAATATTTCCTACTTTTAACGGTAGTTCTGCGCAAAGGTCAACATCACCATTTGGAAGAATATGAAAACTTGTAATACCAGCAGTACAACCTATAAATTTGTGCCCATTATCTCCATCCAATAAATTCTCTGCTTCAAGAAATGCCCAAAACTGTGGGCAAACAGGTCTCAACCAAACACGTGTTTTTGGTTGTCGTTCCACTATAAAGTTGAAAATTTGTTTAACCTCTTCACCTGAAAGACATACATGCGAAATCTTTTGACCACGACCTACTGGAACTAACGTTCCTATATAAATACGGTCTACTTGTAACTGTTCTGCAAAATCTACAATCCTAGAAAGTTCACTGATATTTATTTTAAATATTGTTGTATGAAAATGTACTTTGAGTCCTGCTTTCTTACAAGCTTTAATAGCTCGTACCGCTTTATCAAAAGTGCCCTTAATGCCTCTAATGTTATCATGTATTTTTCCGATACCATCCATACTTATTGCTACCTCATAAACCCCAGCGTTTTTTAGTCGTTTCGCTACATTATCATCTATTAGAGTACCATTTGTTGCTACCTCAACCTGCATGTTGAGGGAAGTGGCATATTCTATAAGCTCAAAAATATCCTTGCGGAGAAGTGCTTCACCACCTGTAAATACAAACTTTACAGGTCCAAGATTTGCAACATCCTCTATGAACGAAAGGCCCTCTTCTGTGCTTAACTCATCCTTGCCAGCACTCCCTGCACTAATTGAGCAGTGTGCACACTTAAGATTACATTGTTTGGTTACTGCCCAAGCTACATCATAAGGTTTATAGTTAAAACATCCTAAACCAACAGCATTGTTATCAAAATAGTCCTCTTTATGTTCTCCAAGCCATGATTTAAATGTTTCTTTTATTTTATCTACTTGCTTACTAATAACTTCTTTTGAATAGCTCATATTACCTAATAATTTATCAGACCTCTTACTTTAAATACCTTTATGCCTGTTCAAATAGCGTAATTCCTATTAGTTTGTAAAGCGATTATTAGACTTTATAAAGTGTAGCTATAAGAATTGTAAGAGAAAAGCAGAATTCCATTTACCAAACAATAAAAAGAAAGTTTTCTGTGAAGCATGCTATTTTATTTCTGAAGAAAGGAAAAGAAGTGTTTTACCAAGAATTAAGAATGTTTAAATCCGATAAATGCTTAAGGCAGTTTTATTCTTATAATAACTAAATTTTTCTTATGAGATTTAAAACATCTAAAGGATTTATTA
>JAMWCJ010000132.1 GCA_023818645.1 Candidatus Omnitrophota bacterium
TTTCTTACAAGTTCTTCATTATCATAAATAAAATAGCATAGGTTCTCAAATCCAAATAAAAACATAACTGTTTCAAAAATTCCTTGAGAAATAGATAAAAAAATTCCCATATTTTCTGGTAAAATTTCAGATAAATACTCAAAAACCCATAAATTAACTTTTTCTGGTTCTGGCCATGGATAATTGTTAAAATCATCCCAATTTTTTATTAGCCCTTGTTTTTCATCTGCCCATTTCCTTTTTCCACGAGAAAACAAAGCAGTATCATTTATTTCTTTTTTTGGTAAATCAAACTTTAAATTTGAAGAGAATCTAAAATAGGAACTTAACCTGATTGTGTCAAAACCAAGTTTATAATAAATTTTTACAATATTTTCAATTGACTTTTTCTGTGTCTGATAATCAACAGGTTCAATCCATTTTTCTTCAAAAAAATATTCAAATAAAAATTTCAAAATCTCTTCATCTATATGAAGTTCACAGCAATGAATTCTGTGTCCTTCATCCTGTCTTGAAAGAACTTTTTTAAAATCATCTATATCAGGTTCTGGAAATTTTAATTTCATACGAAAATAATTATACAAAATAAAAAATTTCAGGTAAAATAAAAATGTGGAGAAGGAAATTAAAAGATATAGAATTAGACCAAAGGTGTATTTATGTCTTTCTCCAGAGGAAGCACTTAAAACAGGAATAAGTACAGGAGAACAGATTGTAGAAGAAATTTTACTATCAAAAGAATTTACTTTGTCTGCAATTATGTATGCTGCAATAAGGAATTTGCCTGAACAGGAATTAAAGAAAATCCCTGTGTTAGAAAGAGGAGAACAACTTTTTGAAAGCAGAAGAGAAGCAATAAATTATATAAAGGAGAAAGGAGATGATTTGTTTTTACTCTATGTTGTAAAAGAGACAAAGATGTTTCCGAAAGAAGAAATGAAATGGAATGAAACAGAAGAAAATATAGAGGATTTTTTGTCTCAACTTAAAGAATTTGAAAAGGAGAAAGTGAAAGAAAGAGATTAGATTTTTACATAATATCCTGTTCAAGTCTTATAGTAATTGTTGGCTTCCTTATTACATCAAGTTTATCAATTTCTTTTATTGCTTTTTTTACATTTTTTTCTTTTGCTTTGTGGGTTAACATAATAATAGGAACTGCCTTTTCAGGATTATCCTGTTTTTGAATTACTGATAAAATACTTATATTATTATCTCCAAGAATTTTTGATATCTTTGCAAGAACTCCAGGTTTATCAATTGCTGTAAATCTAAAATAATAGTTTGTTTCAATTTCTTCAAATGGTTTTAAATATAATCCAATATCTGAAATAAAATTCTCTTCAACAAAACCCTTATGAACAATCTTTTTACTTATATCTACAACATCACTTATTATAGAACTACTTGCTGCATTTCCTCCAGCACCTTCCCCATAAAAAAGTGATTTTCCTATTAAATCTCCTTCAACATAAATAGCGTTATTAACTCCTTCAACAAGTGATAGTAAATGCGATTTAGGAAGTAAAGCAGGATGAACTCGTATCTCTATTTTTTTATCCTCTTTTTTACATATACCAAGTAGTTTAATTCTATATCCAAATTCACTTGCAAATTTTATATCAATCGGTTCTATTTTATCTATTCCTTCAACAGAAATTTCATCTAACTGGAAAAATTCTCCTGAAATTAAATAAGCAAGTATAAGAATTTTATGAGCAGTGTCATAACCCTTTATATCAAGAGTTGGGTCTGCTTCAGCATATCCAAGTCTTTTTGCTTTTTCAACTCCTTCATTGAAATTTATTTCTTTATAATACATCTCTGAAAGAATAAAGTTTGTAGTTCCATTTAAAATGCCAAGAATTTTATTTATTTTATTAGCCAAAAAACTTTCTTTTAAGGATTTTATAATTGGTATTGATCCTGCAACACTTGCTTCAAATCCAATATAAACATTTTTTTCTTTAGATTTTTTAAATAATTCATAACCAAATTTTGAAAGCAATGCTTTATTTGCTGTTACAATTGATTTTCTATTTTCAATTGCTCTTTTTACAAATTTATATGCGTCGTCAGTTCCGCCAATTAATTCAACAACTATATCAATTTCTTTATTTTCAATTATTTCGTCAGGTGAGTTAGCAGAAATATTTTTAAACTGTGCAATTTTACTTTTGTCCTTATCAAAGACCTTTAGAATATTTATCTCAATTTCAGTTTTCCTTTTTATTATTTCTTTTCTTAAAATTAAATTTTTTACAAAACTTGAACCAACAGTACCACATCCAATAACTCCAATATTTACAGATTTTCTATCCATTTTCAATAAAGAGAAGTCGGAATTGTATTTTTATAAAGTGTCTTAGATGTAAAATATAGTTCATTTTGTAAATTATAAATTTTGTCTTCAAGTTCTTCTTTTTTTATGTTTTTCATCTCTCTTATTTTTTTTGCTTCAGAAGATAATTTCCTACTTATAAAATAGTTATAAGATGGTTCTATTCCTTTTCTTAATTCTTCGAGCGAATTATATGCTAAAATTAGTTTTACATTGTATTCATTTTCATAGGTTTTATCTAATATTTTCTTTTTTAGATTTGAAATTTCTTTTATTGAAGGTATCTTTTGTAACTCATTTCTAACATAAAAATATTTGTAAATATCCTGGTTTTCCTTCTCAAGTTTTTTAAGTTTACCAAGATAAGTATTTACTTCTATCTGATAAAGGATTTGGTTTATTCTATCAACAGAGAAATTAAACTGTTTAGCAAGAGTAAATGCTTTTTCTGACAATTCTTTTACTTTCGCATAATTACCATTTTTAAAATATTCTTCTATTTCACTTATTAAATTTTCAAATTCTTTTTGTTTTTCTTCAAGAAATCTTCTCGCTTTTTCTTTTTCAATCTCTTCCTGTTTTTTCTTTTCTTCTTCCGCCAATCGTTTTAATTTTTCTGTTTTGTATTTATTATAATAGAACCAACCACCTCCAAAAATTCCTAATATAACAATCAAAATCAAAATTTTTTTTATCATTTTCAGTAATTTTTTCATATTTAGTTCTCCTTTATTTATTTTACCTTCTATATTCTTAACTTTCAATTAAAATTTTAAAAAATAAAAAGGAATTAGTAAATTTAAGTTTTTAGTTCTTTTTTAAATTCAACTATTAATTGTTCTACTTCTTTTATTTTTCCATCTATTATTTTCTTCAATAAGAAGCTTCCGACTATTATTCCATCAACATATTGTTTGACTTCTTTTATCTGTTTTTTATTTGATATTCCAAAACCAAGAGCAATTGGCGTTTTTGTAATTTTCTTTATTTTTTTTATTGATTTTATCGTCTCTAAACTTATATCTTCTCTCGGACCTGTAATCCCTGCAATACTTATGAAATAAATGAAACCATTTGCTTTTTTTATTATTTTTTTTGTTCTTTCTTTTGATGTAAAGGGTGTCAAAAAATAGATTAAATTCAT
>JAMWCJ010000038.1 GCA_023818645.1 Candidatus Omnitrophota bacterium
AGATCTAATTTCCTTATCTTCATCATCCAAAAAAGCAGCAATTTCTTTTAAATAAACTTTATCTTTATTATTTAGAACTTTTTTTATAAATTCAATCTTTTTCTCTTTTGTTCCAAAAAGAATAACGCCTTTTTCAGAAAATAAACTATAGGAAATTACAATGAAAAAAATAAAAACTTTAATTATTTTTTTCATAATAATATCTTGGAAAACCAATATCAACTAATTTAATTTTTCCTGTATATTCTGGACCTTTACCAATAAAAAAACCTTTTTTTAAAAAACCCATACTTATTGTTAAATTACTCTTAATACAAACACCATGTATTTCTCCTGTATCAGCATCAAGTCCAGAAGGTATATCTATTGAAACAATAAAATTTGAATTTTTATTTATAAACTCTATTACAGTTTTCATCTCACCCTCTATCACTCCTTTTATACCAATCCCCAAAATAGCATCTACTACTACATCACTACTTCCAATATTTATATCTTTTAATTTTAGAACATTTATTCTATCTATGTCAACTTTCAATTTGTTCAAAATATCAAAATTTACCAATGAAATTTCTGTAAAATTACTTATTTCGCCAAAATAAAAAACCTTTACATTTACTCCATAATTGAATAAATATCTTGACAAAACAAAGCCATCTCCTCCATTATTACCTTTACCACAAAAAACAAAAAATTTTCTATTTTTAACACTTTTTAATTCTTTTTTTATTATATAAAAACTTTCTCTTCCTGCATTTTCCATAAGAATTAAATCACTAATACCAAATCTCTCTCTTGTCTCCTTCTCTATCTTTGTTATTTCTTCTTTCGTGAGGATTAATTTTTTCATTTATTTAACCTTTTTAAAAATTCTTTTGCAACTCTATCAATAGGACCGGCACCAATAGTTAAAATTATATCCCCTTGTTTTTTTATTTCGTAAAGATATTCAACTATCTCTTTAAAAGATGGAATATAAATTGCTTCTTTCCCATTTTTTCTAATTTTTTCAACAAGAATTTCTGAATTTATAAGTTTTTTTTCGATCAATGAATCTCTAACAAAATATATATCTGGAACAACAACTTTATCCGCAAGAGAAAAAGAGTTTGCAAATTCCTTCAATAAGAATCTTGTTCTACTATATTGATGGGGTTGAAAAACAACTATTAATCTTCTATCTGGAAATACATCTCTTATACATTTTAATGTTGCTTTTATCTCTGTTGGATGGTGTCCATAGTCATCTATAACAATAATACCTCTTTTTTCCCCTAAAATTTCACATCTTCTATGAACTCCTTTAAAACTTTCTAATCCTTTTTTAATTTCTCTCCAGTAAAAACCCAGATAAATTCCAACCCCAATAACAGATAAAGAGTTCAATACATTATGCCTGCCCCATAGATTCATTTTTATTTTACCAAGTTTACTTCCATTATAAAAACATTCAAATTCAGTTTTCATTGCAATTGTTTTAAAACTTTGTGCTGTTATGTTATATGGTCCAAATCCATAAGAAAAACTATTAATCTTCAATTTTTTTATTATACTTTTCAAATTTCTATCTTCACCACAATATATTAAAATACCGTCTGGTTTTATATTTTGTGTAAATTGTAAAAATGCATTTTTTATATCATTAATATCCTTGTAATAATCAAGATGGTCCTTTTCAATATTTGTAATAATAGCAATTTCTGGACAATAATTTAAAAATGATCTTTTATATTCACAACCTTCAACAACAAAAAAATCTTTTTTCCCAACTCTTGAGTTCCCTAAATTTATTATTTCTCCTCCAATTAAAAAAGTAGGAGATAATTTTAATGATTTCAAAAGAGTAACTATTAAAGCAGAAGTTGTTGTTTTACCATGAGTTCCAGAAACAACAATTCCTCTCTTTTCTTTCATTATTTCACCAATTGCTTCTGGATAACTCAAAATTGGAATATTCAATTCTTTTGCTTTTTTATACTCTGGATTATCAGGTAAAATTGCTTGCGAATAAATTACAAGGTCTATATTAGAATCAATATTTTGCTCTTTTTGACCAATATATACTTTTATTCCTAATCTCTTAAGTTTTTTTATTATAGGAGAATAATTATTATCTGAACCAGAAACTTTTTTCCCAAGGTGTATCAAAATTTTAGCAAGCCCACTTACGCCAATTCCACCAATCCCTATTAAATGTATCTTATTAGATTTTTTTATAAAATTTCCCATTTTTATTTTTAGAGAAATTTAAAATAAACTTTTCTATATCTCCTTTATCAGAAAGCCTAATTTTCTTTAGATTTTCCTTTATATTAAAACTTTCTTTTAAAAATTCCTCAAATAAAAAAGTAAAATTTTTTGAGTTAATTTCCCTCTCTTCTACAAAAAAACCACATCCAATTCTTTTTAGATATAAAGCATTTTTGATTTGATGGCCTCCTGCATATGGATAAGGAATTAAAAAAGCAGGAATTTTTTTTTCAACAATTTCTACAATAGTACCTGCTCCTGCTCTACAAATAACATAATCTGCTAATGTATATAACTTATTCATCTCATAAAAAAAATCATAAACCTTTCCTTTTATTTTTTTCTCCTTAAATTTACTTTCAACAAAATCTTTATCTTTACCTGCAATTATTATTATTTGAAACTTTTTCTCTTTAAAATAGTCAAGATTATCTACAACTAACTTATTTATAAAATAAGCCCCCTGGCTTCCACCTAATAAAAGAAGTGTTTTACTGTTCTCAAGTCCAAGTTCCTTTTGTATTTCTTCTTTTAAAAAATTTTTTTTAAAATCAGATATTAACGGAAATCCTGTTATAACACATTTTCTAAAGGGTAATCTATTTCTATAAGGGAAGGTTAGAAATATAAAATCAGCAAATGGTGATAATATTTTTGTAGTTTTGCTTGGAATATAATTTTGCTCATGGATTATTATTTTTTTACATAAAATTTTACTTCCGATAATAAAAGGGACACAAACATAACTTCCAGTTCCTATAATTATTCGTGGTTTTTCTTTAAGAAATAAAAAAATTGAAAATATTATTAAGAAAAAAAATCGAAAAATAGAAAAAATAAAATTTTTCTTTGTAATTTTAACTGATGGAATAACAATGAATTGAAAGTTCCTTTTTTTAAGATGATTAATTATATATTCTCTTTCTGGCACAAAAAATTTAATTTCAAAATAATTCTTTAAACTTTCACCAATAGCAAGCCCTGGGAAAAAGTGTCCACCTGTAGGACCTGTGATTATGATTACCTTCATAGTTTAATTATATCATAAAAATGATAAAATTTATTTAATGATATGAAAAAAATAGCATTAGGTTTAATATCAGGAGGGCTGGATAGTATTCTTGCACTTCAATTGATAAGAGAACAAGATTTTGAAATTATAGGCATTTTTATAAAGACACCTTTTATTCCAAAATTTGGTGAACAAACAATAAAAAATTTAAAAAAAATTTCAGAGGATATGAATTTTGAACTCAGAATTATTGAGGCAGATGATGACTATATTGAAATTATAAGAAATCCTAAATATGGATATGGGAAAAATCTTAATCCGTGTATTGATTGTCACATATATATGTTAAAGAAAGCAAAAAAAATTATGGAAAAGGAAAATATAAAATTTATTTTTACAGGTGAAGTACTTGAACAGAGAGGAAAATCTCAAAATTTAAATGCTTTAAAAATTATTGAACAAGAATCTTCATTAAAAGGGAAACTTTTAAGGCCTCTGACAGCATTAAATTTACCACCTACTGAAGTAGAAAAAAAAGGGATAGTTAAAAGAGAACTCTTGCTTGGGATTAAAGGAAGAGAAAGAAAATTACAACTTTATCTTGCTGAATTGAAAAATTTAAAATATTTTGGGACACCATCTGGTGGCTGTCTTTTAACAGATAAAATTTTTTGTAAAAAATTAAAGGATTTATTTGAAAACTCTGAAAAAATAAATTTAAAGGACTGTTATATCCTTCAAGTAGGAAGACATTTCAGAATTTCAACAAAAACGAAGTTGATTATTACAAGAGATGAACAAGAGGCAAAAAAAATAGTAAATTTTTGTAATGAAGACGATATATTAATATTTTCAGAAGAAAGTCCAGAAATAGTGGGTGTAATAAAGGGGAAAATTGATAATCTTGCTTTTGAAATTTATGGTTCTTATCTAAAAAAAAGTCAGATATGTTCTTTAAAAAACTTAAAAGGAGAAATAATAGAAAAAGTAGTTGTTGAAAAGACAGATAAATTAAATTATCAAAAATTCTTATTATGAACGAGAAAATAAAAGAAAGGTTTTATAGAAGTTTAATCCAAAAAGGGAATTTTTATAAATTTGAAGTTGAAGTTGAAGAGACCAACATTTTAGTTATTGCAAAAAAAAATCTGAAAAAAGAAATTAGAGAAGAAGTTATTAAGCAAAGAGAAATTTTAAAGAATTATATAAAACAATATCCTGAATTTCTTTTCTCTTTTTCACCTATTAGTACTAAAAGCGATCAAGAAATTATAAAACTTATGTCTGAAAGTTCTTTCTTGACAAAAACAGGACCAATGGCTTCTGTAGCCGGTGCCATTGCTGAAGTGATAGGTAAAAAATTTGTTTCTTTATCAGATGAAATAATTATTGAAAATGGTGGAGATATTTTTGCTAAAATGAATAGTGACTTTATTGTTGGAATTTATGCTGGAAAATCTCCTTTTTCAATGAAAATAGGTATAAAATTAAAAAAAAGGGAAATTCCATATGGAATAGCAACTTCAAGTGGTACAGTTGGTCACTCAATCAGTTTCGGAAAAGCAGATGCTGTTACTGTTGTCTCTCCTTCTGCAACTTTTTCAGATGGAGCAGCAACTTATTTTGGAAATCTGGTTAAAGATAAAATTGATAAAGAACTTATAATTTCTGAATTAAAAAATTTTGTATTTATTGAGGGTATTGTGATTATAAAAGAAAAAAAAATTTTTTTATGGGGAGATATAGAATTAATAGATTTAATAAATGAGGACAAAATCAATAAAAACCAATCATGAATTTCAAGATTACAAAAATATAACTGATAAAAACTGCAAAAAGATTCGGTAAAAACATTAATTTAATCCATCTTTTCCATCCGATTTTTATCCCTTGAGATTCTAAAAATCCATAAGCCACAACATTTGCACTTGCTCCAATTGGAGTAAAATTACCTCCCATATCAAGACCTAAACTTGAACCCCAGATAAGTATTGTAAATCTATAAGGAATAGATTTTGAAATATGTTTAATAAGATATCCTATACTCATTGCTTCAGGAACATTATCTATAAAAGCACTTGTCCCAACAGAAAACCAGAATAAAATAGTACTTATCTTATATCCATTTTGTGAAAAATCTTTAAGAGAAAATGCAAATTTTTTTATCAATTCTGTTTTTTCAAGAGAACCTACAATAACAAAAAGAGAAACAAAAAATAAAAGTGTTTCAATATCTATTTCTCTCAACAAATTTTTAAGTTTTACATTGGAACCTTTTTGAAAAAGAATAAAAAAAGATGGAATTAAACTACAAATTCCTATACTTAGAGGGAAAATTTTTTTTATAATATCCCTGAAAATTAAAAGAAAAACTACACTTAAAAGACCTAATAATCCATATTTTGCTAATAATTTATCCTCAATTGCTTCTTCTGGTATAATTTTTTCAAAAATTTTTTTGTCTATACTTTCTCTAATTTTTACAAGTTTATTTTTCTCTTTTAAATAAAAAAGAAATAATGCACCCAAACCAGAAAAAAAAGAAATTATATAATTATGAATAAAAAAATCTGTAAATCCAAGATTAAACATTGAACCTAAAATCACATTTGGTGGATCTCCCATTAATGTACCAGAACCTCCAACATTTGCAAGACAAACTTCTGCAACTATCAATGGAATTGGATCAATCTTTATTAATCTGCATAATGTATATGTTAATGGAGTAAGGAAAGTTAAAACAGTTATTGAGTCAACAAAGCCAGATAAAAACCAGGATAGTATAGGAAAAAAAAGGAAGATTTTTAGTGGATCATAATTAAATTTTTTTATAACTTTCAAGGAAAGATAGTTAAAAAATCCGGAAACTTCAATAATTTTAACAACTAAAAAAATACCAAATAAAAAAGAAATAGTATCCCAATCAACAAAATTATGTATTTCTTCAAAATTAAAAATTCTAAATAGCACCAAAAGAAGAACACCTGCAATAGAAACATATACTTTTGGTGTTTTTTCAATAGCTATAAAAAAATATGTACAGGCAAAAATTATTAAACTTATTATCGCCTTATTATCCATTTTAACATCCAAGTGCTTTTAGAATATTATTCCTTCTAATAAAACCTGTGGGACTCTCTTTTTCGTCAACAACAACAAGACAACTTATGTTATGTTTTCTCATAAGAATCAATGCTTTCAAAACAGAACTCTCTTCATTAATTTTTATTACTTCTTTATTCATTACATCTTCTGCAATAAGAAGAGAACTAACACACTCAACAGTCCCAATTATTTCTGAAAAAGCATCAACAAAGAAAGGAAATTTCTCAAGTAATTCTACCTCTTTTTTAGATAAAATTAAATTTTCAAGTATATCTTCAATACTCACAATCCCACAAAGAATTTCGTTTTCATCAACAACAGGAATAATATTGTAGTAAGAGTTTGAAAAAATTTTTAGAATTTCGCTTAAATTTGTTTTTTTATTCACAATAGTAATATCTTTTTCCATATAATCTTTTACTTTTTTCATTTTTTTCCCTTTTTTATTTTTTTGTAATATAATAAAATAATTTGTTTTTGATTAGTATATAATATAACATTTAATTTGACAATTTTTAAAAAAAGATTATAATATTTTCTTTATAATTAGGAAGAAGGGAGAAAAATGGAAATAACAATAAAAGAACTACTTGAAGCAGGGGTTTACTTTGGACATCCAACAAGACAATTTGACCCAAGAATTAGACCATATCTTTATGGAAAAAGACAGGGAATTTATATAATAGATATTGAGAAAACGATAGAAAAGATTAAAGAAAGTGGTGAATTTCTGAAAAAAATTGTTCAACAAAATAAAAAAATTTTATTTATTGGAACAAAAAAACAGGCACAGACAGTGGTAAAAGAAATTGCAGAAAAATGTAAAATGCCTTATGTAAATTATAGATGGGTGGGAGGGACTTTAACAAATTTTAAAGAAATTAGAAAAAGGATAGAAAGATTGGAAGAGATAGAGAAACTTGAATCTTCTGGTAAAATAAATCTTTATACAAAAAAAGAAATTCAGTTATTACAAAAGGAAAAAGAGGATTTAAAAAAGAAATTTGAAGGAATTAGAGAAATGACTGATTATCCTGCTGCGGTTGTAATTGTTGATGTAAAAAGAGAAATTAATGCAATTAAAGAATGTAAAAAAATGAATATCCCTATTGTTGGTATAGTTGATACAAATGGAAATCCTGAAATTGTTGATTATCCTATCCCTGCAAATGATGATGGCTTAAAGTCAATTCAAACTATTCTTCAAAAACTTGCAGATTATATTTTTGAAGGATTACAAGAAATAGGATATATTCAAGATATTCCAAAAGAAGAAAAAAATGAAATTATTACCGAAGAAAGGGAAAAAAAATGAAAATAGAAGCAGAAAAAATTAAAAAATTGAGAGAAAAAACGGGTTTAAGTATAATGGAGTGCAAAAAAGCGATTGAGGAAACAGGCGGAGATTTTGAAAAAGCACTTGAAATACTTAAAAAAAGAGGAATTGAAATTTCAGAAAAAAAAGTGGATAAAGAGGTAAAAGAAGGTTTAATTGGTTGCTATGTCCATACAAATGAAAGGATTGGGGTTTTAATTGAAGTAAATTGTGAATCTGATTTTGTTGCAAGAAATAGTGAGTTTAAAGAACTTGTAAAAAATCTCTGTCTTCAAATTGCTGCAATGAAACCAAAATGGATAGATATTGATTCAATACCTGAAGATATTTTAAAGAAGAAAAAAGAAGAAATAAAGGAACAATTTAAAGATAAACCTGAATCTGTCCTTGATAAAATAGTTGAAGGGAAATTACATGATTTTTATAAAGACAATGTACTTTTAAAACAGCAGTTTATAAAAGATGAAGAAATAACAATAGAAGAATATATAAAATCAAAAATTGCAAAATTAGGAGAAAATATAAAAGTTAAAAGATTTGTAAGATTTGAAATTGGAGAGTAAAATAAAAAAATAAGAGGAGGGAAATATGGAATTTGAAGTTGGATATATGACGGCTCTTGTGATAGTCGGAATTAGTTTTTTAGGGTTTTTCTTATCTATGATGGTTGATGAAGTAAACAGGAAAAAAGGAATTGTAATTTTTATCCTTTCATTAATACTCTTTGGGTTGGGTGTTTATTATTATTATGTAGTTGGTTTATGGCAAAGAAAAAGTGGTGGAGATACTGTAAACAAACTTAATTACTATTTATATTTATATAGACCTGCACCTGAAACTACAATACCAGAAACAAATTTACCACAAAATTAATTTTAAATGAAGTATAGACAGAAATTAATAACTTCTTTATTTTTTACTTTTTTTTGTTTTTCCCTTTATTGTAGTGAGAATGTTTATTTGATTGATTTTGCTTCTGTTAAAGTTAATTCAAATTATACAAGGGAAACATTTATACATCAAAAGATTGAAATTGGAAATGAAAAAGGGAGAAAATTTAGTCACTTACAAATTCCTTTTGATTCAGAAAGGGAAAAAATAAAATTTATTGAAGGACAAACAATATTGCCTTCTGGGAAAAAAATAAAAATAACATCTAACGATATAAAGATAGTCACTCCTGCAGAGTTTACAGAATATTCCTCTCTATATCCTGGATTTAAAGTAATGAGCATAAATTTCCCAGGAGTTGAAATTGGTAGTACTATTGAATACAAGTATATAATTTATACTCTTAAGCCATTAATAGAAAAACATTTCTGGGATGGTTTTTATTTTCAATCAACAGAAAAATTTGCTCTTTCAAGATATGAATTAAAAATCCCAAAAAAAATTAAACTTCAGATATATGAAAAAAATATTAAATTATTAGAAAAAAAAGGGAGTTTTGATTACATAACCTATATATGGGAAAAAAGAAATGTTCCTCCTATTATTGAAGAAATCTTAATGCCACCCTTAAGTGAAATTGTTCCAAAAGTTTATGTTTCCACATTTTCATCATGGGAAGAAATTGGAAAGTGGTTTTTTGAATTGACAAGAAGAGATAAAAATAAAGAAGGTGAAGTTGAAAAAGTTGTAGAGGAAATTGTAAAGGATAAAAAAACAGAAGAAGAAAAAATTATTTCAATTTATAACTATGTAAGTTCTAAAATTAGATATGTTGGACTTGAAATGGGAATACATGGATATAAGCCACATTATCCTGAAGAGGTTTTAAAAGCAAAATATGGAGATTGCAAAGATAAAGCAAATTTACTTAGAAGAATGCTTGAAATTATAGGAGTAAAATCATTTATAACACTTGTAAATACAGAAAGAAGAGTAGAAAAAGAAATCCCTTTTCCAGGACAATTTAATCATGCCATACTTGCTGTGTTGAAAGACAATTCATATATATATCTTGACCCAACTGTAGAAGTTATGAAATATCCTGACATACCAACCTATCTTCAGGGCAAATATTCACTTATATGCAGTGAAAATCCGGAATTAAAAGAAATCCCTGTTTCAAATCCGGAAAGAAATTTAAGAAAAAGAATAATCAATGCAATTATAGACAAGAATGGTAATTTAACCGCAGAAGTTAATATATTCCCTTCTGGAATTTTTGAAGCAGGTTTAAGAAATTCGTTTAGATATTTGAAACAAGTTGAAAGAGAAAGAAATTTGGTGAAGGAATTAAATTCAGTTCTTCCAGGAACAAAATTAATCTATTTAGAATTGGATGGACTTGAAACATTAGAAAAGCAATTGATAGAAAAGTATAAATTTTTAACAAATAACTATGGAATAAAAGTTGAAAATAAAATTATTTTTCAACCAATTCTTATAGATAGATTGACAGACCTCTCAATTGTTTCTCTTGAAGAAAGAAAATATCCTTTAAAATTAAATTCAAATTATAGAAAAGAAGAAATAATAAATTACAAACTCCCTGAAGAAACAGAAATAGAAGCATTGCCTAATTCTATAAAAATAGAACAAGAATTTTGGAAATTTTCTTTAGATTTCCAAAAAATAAATTCTGGTTTAATATGTACAAGAATTTTTGAAATAAATAAATTAGAAATAAGACCAGATGAGTATCAAAAATTCAAAGAATTTTATGAAAAAGTTTCTTATCTTGATAAATTACCTGTAATTTTGAATATAAAAGAAGAATAGTTCTACCTTTCTCTAATCATCTTTGATGGTTTAAAGTATATCTTCATTCTTTCTGGAATAATGACTTCTTCTCCTGTTTTTGGGTTTCTTGCTTTTTTAGATTTCATTTTTTTAAAATAAAAAACTCCAAAACCTCTAAGTTCAATTCGTTCTTTATTTTCAAAAGATTCCTTTATTAGATTTAAAAACTCTTCAATAACAGTTTTAACAATCGTCTTATTCAATCCTGTTTCTTCTGATATTCTTTCTACTATATCTTTCTTTACCATATTAAATCCTTCAAAAACTGCCGGAGGAGGGATTTGAACCCTCACGGAGTTTGGGCTCCACCGGATTTTGAGTCCGGCGCGTCTGCCAGTTCCACCACTCCGGCTTTATTTTATTATACTTAAAATAATTTAAAAATCAATAAACTAAAATCTAAATTCTTTAATAATGTTGACTTTTTCAGATGTAAAAGGTAAATTTATAAAAATGGGAAAAATTTTATATAGAAGTACAAATAGAAAGTCGGATTTGGTAACTTTTAAAGAAGCAGTTTTAAAGGGACAACCATCTGATTATGGTCTCTTCATCCCTATAGAAATCCCTTTAATTAAAAAAGATGAAATAGATTCATTTAAAAATAAACAATATTATGAGATTGCTTTTGATCTCCTTTCTAAATTTCTTGAAGATGATACACCACCTGAAAATCTTTTTGAAATTGTTAAGAATGCATATAATTTTGAAATTCCTTTAAAAAATATTGACGAAAACCTATATATTCTTTATTTAGACAGAGGACCGACATTTTCTTTTAAAGATTTTGCAGCAAGATTTATGGCAGGTATTATGGAATATTATGCTAAACAAGATAATATAAATCTCACAGTTCTTGTTGCAACTTCTGGAGACACGGGCGGAGCAATAGCAAATGCTTTTTATGAGAAAGACAATGTAAAAGTTGTTATTCTCTTTCCGAAAGATGAGATAACAGAAATTCAGAGAAAACAGATGACAACACTTGGAAAAAATATAATACCAATTGCTTTAAAAGGTAAATTTGATGATTGTCAACATTTAGTTAAAATTGCTTTTAATGATCCTGATTTAAAAAATTTAACCTCTGCAAATTCAATAAATATAGCGAGATTATTGCCACAATCTATTTACTATTTTTATTCTTTTTCAAGATTAAACTATGAAAAAATTTGTTTTTCAGTGCCATCTGGAAATTTTGGGAATTTGATGGGAGGAGTTATTGCTAAAAAAATGGGATTACCTGTTGAAAAGTTTATTGTTGCTGTGAACGAAAATGATGAATTTCCAAATTTTTTAAAAACTGGAGTATATAAACCTGTAATTCCTTCAAAAAAATGTATTTCAAATGCAATGAACGTAGGACATCCAAGCAATCTTGCAAGATTGATTGATTTATATGGTGGATGGATTTATGATGAGAGAAAAGAAGATGGCAAAGTTATAAAGTTTGGAATTTTGAAAGAAAAACCAGATATGGAAAAATTGAAAAATGACTTTGTTTCATTTTCAATTACAGATGAAGAAGTAGTAAAAACAATAAAAGAATATTATAAAAAATATAAAATTATACTTGACCCACACGGTGCTGTAGGAATTTGTGCTTATGAAAAGGCAAATTTAAGTTATCCTGTAATTTCTATTGAAACTGCCCATCCTGGCAAATTCTCTGAAGTAATAAAAAATATACTTGGATTTGAACCTGAGATACCCGAAGGATTAAAAAACTTGATTTTAAAACAGGAAAATTATAATATTCTTGAAAATAATTATAAAGAGTTAAAAGAGTTCCTTATGGAGTTAAAATGAAATATAAATTTATAGTTTTGATTATGGATGGAGCAGCAGATTTACCCATTGAAGAATTGAACAATAAGACACCATTACAGTTAGCAAATAAACCAAATATAGATTATTTAACAAAAATTGGGTGTTCTGGAATGCTTAAAACCATACCTGATAACTTTATTACAGATTCAGGAGTAGCAAATCTTTCTATACTTGGTTATGACCCTACAAAAGTATATACAGGCAGAGGTGTTCTTGAAGCATATTCAAATGGAATTGAACTTAAAGAAAATGAAATTGCTTTCCGATGTAATTTTATAACTGTCTTTGAAGGTAAAATTAAAAATTATTCTGCTGGTTATATTTCAAAGGAAGAGAGTATAGAGTTGATTGATTTTTTGAATAAAAAACTAGGAAATGAAAAAGTTAGATTTTATTCAGGTTCAGGTTTTAAAAATATCTTGATTTTAAAAAATGATTTTTCAGAAGATATAAAATGTTATCCCCCACATGACTATCAGGGTTATGAAATAAAGAAAATTATGGTGGAGGGAAAAACAGAAAAAGGAAGAAAAACAGCGAAATTTTTAAATGAGTTAATAATTGAGTCAAACAAATATCTTGAAAATCATCCTATAAATTTAAAAAGAGAAAAAGAAGGAAAAGAAAAAGCAAATTATATCTGGCCTTGGTCCCCTGGCAGAAAACCAAAATTAAAAAATTTTTATGAAAAGTTTAAAATCAAAGGCGCTGTGATTTCAGGAGTTGATTTAATTAAAGGAATAGGAAAAATGATTGGATTTAAAATTATTAATGTTCCAGGTGCAACTGGTTTATGGAATACAAACTATGAAGGGAAAGCAAAATATGCAATTGAGGCACTGAAAAATTTTGATTTTGTTTATATACATGTTGAAGGAATTGATGAGGCAGGTCATGAAGGTAATCTTGAATTAAAAATAAAGTGTATTGAAGATTTTGATAAAAGATTGGTTGGAGTTATACTTGAAAATATAGATTTAAAATCTCATTGTATTGCTGTTCTTCCAGACCATTATACTCCTGTAAAACTTAAATCACATAAACCAGGTTATGTACCTTTTTCAATTTATTCACCAGAAAAAACACCAGATTGTGTAGAAAAATTTGATGAAGAAAGTTGTAAATCTGGGAAATATGGGTATTTAGAAAAAGACCAGTTCATTAAGACATTTTTAAAACAATGTACATAATTATAATTGGATGTGGAAAAATTGGTGCTTATCTTGCAAAATTACTTGATAAAGACCACAATGTTGTTGTAGTTGATAAAGAAGAAAAAAGTTTTGAGAAATTAGGGGATTTTAACGGTTCTGCTTTTGTTGGAGATGGACTTGATATAGATGTACTTAAAGAAGCAGGAATAGAAAAAGCAGATGCTATAGCGGCAGTAACAAGTAATGATAATGCAAATATAGTAATTGGACAAATAGCAAAGAAAAAGTTCAACATATCAAAAGTAATAATTAGAATTTCAGATCCAGAGAAAGAAGAAATATGTAAATATCTTGGAATTGAAACTATAAATACTACCTCTATAATTGCATCTCTTCTAAAAGATGGTTTAAGTAAAAAAGTTGCTATAAAATATTTAATAGAAAATGAAGACCTTACAATTGTTGAAATTAATAGTGAAATTTTCATAAATAAAAAAATTAAAGAGATAAAAAGAGAAGAATTAATAACGATTGCTTTAATTAGAAATGATAAAAGCATTATACCTGATGATAATTTTGTAATTGAAAAAGGAGATATAATTATAGGTATAACAAAGAAAAATATTTTAAATAAATTAAAGGGAATTTTTAAATTATGAATGTAATAATAGTTGGTGCAGGAAATGTAGGATATTATCTTGCTGAAAGATTGAGTGATAAAAATTATGTTGTTTTAATAGAAAAAGAACCAAAATTAAGTGAAAAAGTTGCAGAAAAATTAAACTGTCTTGTTATAAATGGGGATGGATGTAACCCTGAAATTTTAAAAAGAGCAGGAATTAAAAAAGCAGATGTAGTTGCAGCAGTTACAGGAAATGATGAAGATAATTTAATTATATGTCAGATAGCAAAGGAAATATTTAATGTTAAAAGAGTTGTTGCAAGAATAAATAATCCAAAAAATGAAAAAACATTTTATGAGCTTGGAGTAGATGTGGCGATAAGTGGCACATCATTACTTGCAAAAGTTATAGAAGAAGAAGTAAACTGGGAAGATTTTGTGACACTTTTTACTTTTAAAAGAGGAAAATTATCAATTTTAAGAATTGATTTGCCTGAAAATTCTCCGGTAATTAATAAAAAGTTAAAAGAAATAACATTGCCAGAAGATTCTGTTATTGTTGCAATAATAAGAGAAGATGAGTTTATAATTCCAAAAGATGATTTTATCTTTAATGAAAATGATGAAGTTATTGCTACTACTAAAGTAGAGAATGAAACCATTTTGCTTAATACTTTAATTGGAGAGGTTGAAGAAAGATGAAAAGAATTTTTAAATATCTTCGGATCTTTAGAAATAGTATAACTGGAATTTTATTAGAAATCGTTTATCTTTTATTTTTTTTCGTAGTTGTATTTTTTTCAAATCTTTTTATCTTTAATTTAATAAAATAATCTAAAATGATACCACAATTTTCAAGAGATGATTTAAAAGGAATTTTTCATTATACAGGGAAATTAATAATTCTTTTAGGATTTTTAATGCTTGTGCCTTTGTTTGTTGGATTAATTTTTAAAGAGTGGAATGCTTCTCTGGATTTTGTTGTTGTATCACTTTTCTCTATTTTTTTAGGATATACTTTAATTACAATTTTCCCGGAAGAGACAGACTTAAATTGGCGACAGAGTATGAGTATCACTTCATTAATATGGTTAATTTATATGTTTATAGGCGCCATTCCTCTTTTTTTATCTGGCCATTACAATTCTTATATAGATGCTTGTTTTGAATCTATGAGCGCTTTTGCAACAACTGGACTTACTTTAGTTAAAGATCTTGACCATATGGCTCATTGTTATAATTTTTGGCGCCATTTTATGTGTTTTATTGGTGGTCAGGGTATTATTGTTGCAGGAATAATGATATTTTTCAAAGGTTCAAGTGCATTTAAAATATATGTGGGAGAAGCAAGAGAAGAGAAAATACTTCCAAATGTTGTTCAAACAGCAAAATTTATATGGCTTGTCAGTATCTCTTACTTGTTAATCTTTACTTTTGTTATAGGAATAATAAATATTCTTCATGGTTTTTTTCCTTCTCGTGCCTTTTTTCATGCGATATGTATATTTATGGCTGGTTGGGATACTGCTGGTTTTGCAGTACAATCACAAAATATATCATATTATCATAATCCAATTATTGAAATAATAACTTTATTAATTGTATTGTTGGGTGCAATAAATTTTGGACTTCATTATGCTGTCTGGACAGGAAGATTTAAAGAAATATACAAAGATGATGAGTTGAAAGTTTTCTTGATAAGTATATCAATCTTAACATTTTTTGCATTCTGGGGATATGGAAAAGTGATGTTAAAGCAGAATTTTTTTTCAACTCTTAGATTTATCTTTTATCATATTGTTTCAGGGCATACAGGGGTTGGATATACAAATTCTGACTCATTTTTTTTAAAAAATTGTCCTGAAATATTTCTTTTATTTGTTATAATTGCAATGGGACTTGGTGGTTGTTCTTGTTCTACATCTGGTGGTATTAAAATGTTAAGGGTGCTCTTTATAATAAAAGAAATAAAAAAAGAAATAAAAATTTATACTTCTCCTGGTTCTGCTATTGTTTTTGAAAAATTTCATCATATAAAGGATATTCAACTGGTTGATTCTCAGATTAAAACATCTTCTATAATAACCTTATTATTTATTTTTACATATCTTTTAGGAGGAATAATAGGAACTATTTACAGATATCCTTTTTTACATTCACTTTTTGAATCAACATCTGCCTGTGCTAATGTTGGATTATCTGTTGGAATAACAAGCCATTCAATGCCAAATTTACTTAAAGTCGTTTACATTATGGAAATGTATATGGGGAGGCTGGAATTTATGATATTTTTTGTTTTTATAAGTTATTTAATATCTTTAAGGAGTCCTGAATGAAAAAATTTTTTATACTTTATTTTCTTATTAGTTTGTTTTTATTCTCAGAAAATTTTGTAGATATTAAAGATTTATACCAACAAAGCAAAAGATATGATAACAAAATAGTAAAAATTAGGGGAGAGGCCATAGGAGAAAAAATAAAAAGAGGTATGGAAATCTGTATTAATATTAAAGATGAAAATGAGGATTATGTTAT
>JAMWCJ010000039.1 GCA_023818645.1 Candidatus Omnitrophota bacterium
ACTATATCAAATAAAGAAAATTTCATTTCTTCTAAGTTTGTGTGCAAAGAAAAGAAGATAGGCGGGTAAATTTTTGATTTATTAGAAAAAATTTGAATGGTCAATTTAATTCTTCTGGCATATCTGAAATCGATAAATTCTTTTACTTCAATTTTGTTTGTGAATGGATTGTTTAGGATTGAGACAATTTTTTCTACGATGTCTTTTATTTCTTCAGGTTTTAGTTCCATTATTTCTTTTTCCATTTTTCTTTACCTCTTTTTATGAATAATAAAAAAAAGAAAGGAAGTTAGAAAAATTAATCGCTGACATAGAAAAATGCTGTACTTCGTGGGTTGCTTCTTGCGCCTTCGTTTAGCACTTCAGCAATTTGATAAGCTTCTGTTCTGTCTGTTGTTGTGTAGACAATAGTTGTGTTGCCTGCAGTTTCACAGATAACTTTATAAATTTTTTCTCTCATTTCTTTTTCCATTTTTCCACCCTCTTTTTTTCAATATATATTTAGTATTGCTTAAATATAAACTTTTAATAATTAGATTATGAATAATAAAAAAAAAGAAAGGAAGTAAATTTTATTTACACTCGTGTTCGTCTAAAATGTAGAGAGCAAAAAGCTTTTGGCATTTTGGGCATTCGTACAAAATTTTTCGTTCATCGTTGAAATTTTGTACATCTGTCTCTGAAAAACGGAAGTTTTTAGCAATATTACTTATTCTTTCGGCTAACATTTCAATAGCATCGTTTTTGTTAATTTTTGACAAAATTTTTGCAACAGGATGAGAAATTGAAACGTGATGTTCAGTACCTCCATCGATCAAAAAATATTCATTGTCTTTTTTTGTTATGTAATATGTAACATGGTCTTTTTCACATTCGTTGTATAAGTCATTGCAAAAAATGTCGGTTGAAAATATTGGTAATAATTCATTTTCATTCAAATCATCAATAAGTTCTTTGGCCCTTTTGTAAAAAGGATTTTTTTCCATTTTTTCCACCTTTTTTTAAGGTAATTTAAAGTATCCTTTTCCCCATGCTTCTAAGATATTCATTGGAAAACCATTCCAGGGAATAGTCGTAAAGACAACCGTGACTCTCTCACCTTTTTTCAGTTTCTCAAAGTTAGGCTTTGAAAGGTAGAAATAAAAAAAACCTCCAGGGGGAAGGATTGCCACTCGGTATATGTTTTCTTTTATAAAAATTTGTTCTAAAGTTCCCAGCAAATTTTTGGTTTTAATTATTTTACAATTGCAGTCTGGTGGCAACATTATTTTGTATATTTTTTCTTCTTCCATATTTTTCTTCACCCTTTTATTTTATATAATATTTAGTATTGCTTAAATATAAACTTTTCCATAACTGAGTTATGATAACAAAAAAAAAGAAAGGAAGTTAGAAAAATTAATTATGTTCTATTATAATCCAATCTTCTCTAAACGATTTTGTTATGTAGAATCTGCAATTTATTTTTGTGTATCCTTGTTTTATTGCACTTTTTATAAACGGACAATCAAGGGGATTTTTAAAAATTTTAAAATGAAGACAGTCAAAGCATTTATCTCTCCAAATTGTTTTTATCATAATTTTTTCCCCCATTTTTTTCGTATATATTTAGTATTGCTTAAATATAAACTTTTAATAATTAGATTATGAATAATAAAAAAAAAGAAAGGAAGTTAGAAAAAGATTAATCTTTTTCTAATATTAATATTCGTATTATGTTGTCTAATAAATTTAATGTTTGTTTTTTTGTTAAACCTGCTGTTAATGTCTGAAGAAATTCATTATTTTGATATATATCAATAGCATAATAGTTGTAACGGTGTTCAATTTTTAAAAAACATTTTTTTAAAAGAGAATTAATGTCTTTTTCTTTTTGTTCTAAATCTTTTTTTGTTACCATTTTTGTCACCTTTTATTTATGTCAAAATATCTTTTTTGAATTTCTGGAGGTAGTTCGTTTATTGAGGCTATGATGTCCGTGGCTTTAACGTACTCTCGTGAATAGTTACCCCTATTAGAAATTCTATGACGAATTAGCGTAATTGATGATGGTAAAAGGTAATAACGATACCAATGTGTTTTTGAATAATCGCCGGTTGTGTAAACTAAGTTTTCTGGCTCTGTTCCGTCTTCTAAAGTCCACCATGTTTTAGCACTCGTTCTTTTGGCAAGGTGGTAATCAAGCTTTACTAAAACTTTTTCCATTTTTTCACCTCTTTTTTTCAATATATATATTATATATACTTCTATTTAAACTTTTCTATGACTGAGTTATGATAACAAAAATAGGAAAATTCAAAAAATTTTAATTGAAAATTATAATTAAAATTATAATTTTAGTATTAATAATATTAATTTTTTTAATTATTTAATTATTAAAAAAATAATTAAAAATGTAAATATTAAAAAAAAGTCTTACTTTTTTCTTGAAATCTCCTTATATTTGTGGGCAGATTGTCAAGAAAGTTGAAAAAAAGTTTTAAAATGTAATTTTTTGTTATCATAATTTAGTTATAGAAAAGTTTAAATAAAAGTAATTACTATTATATATATTAAAAAAAGAGGTGGAAAAAGAAAAATGATATTAAAAATAATATTTAAAGATGGTAATAAAATAACTGTTGACTTACAACATTACTATTTTACAAATGATGATACTGGTATATATTTGAGGTCAAAAGATAATACGACGGAAGCTTTTATACCTTACTCTTCTATTCTCTATTATATTAAAAAGAATAAAAAGAAAGGTGGAGATGAATGAATTATATAGGGAATGATGAATGGGAAAAAATTGAAAAATTAGAAAAAGAAGTGAATGAAATAAAAAGGAAAATAAAACTTATGGAAGAAGACATAGATTTTATTTACAAAACTTTAAAAAGTATTATGTATTGAAAAAAAAGATAAAAGTTTAAATAGAAGTAATTGTATAATAATTGTAGAATTAGAGGTGGTTAAATATGGTAAAAATTAAATCTGAACTGGTTGAAACATATGAACCCACAGAAGGACAAACCTATATAATACAAGCTGTAGAGGAAGTAACTACAACAGTAAGAGGGTTTAAAGGGTATAGAATAGCTTTAAAGTCAACAGACAAAAAAGATGAAAAACAATATTCAACAATGTTATGGGAAAGAGAAAGGGCAAGTATGACTTCAAAGCTTGGAGCTTTCTTGAAAGCTTTTAAAGAATTCCTTCCGCAAGGAGAAGATTATACTGACAGTTCAAGATGGATTGGACACATTATTAAAATAAACAAATGGACACCAAGACAAAGAGAAGTTGTAGTTATTCAATAATTCCTTTCTTTTTTTTGGTGAGAAAAATGTCAATATCAATAATTAGAGAAGGAGTAATTACAAAAGTATATAAAATACAAAGGTATGGTAATAGCTATTATATTTGCATTCCAAAAATTGCGTTGAGTAAAAAAATGATTGATAAGGGAGTTGTAATAAACATTGTTGAAAAAAGCGATGATAGAGTGGTCTTGAGCCTTGAATGCATTGGAGAACATATTAAAGGTGCTGAGAAGCGTTGAGAAAACTCATAAGAATCTTGGATTGCCAATTGTTTTTACAAAACTGGTTGATATAAGTAATATGGGCTTATTTGTGTGTGCGGATAGAGGTAAAGGTAAAACAAGAATCATATATGATTCGCAAATTTCATTATCTCATAGAGACATTTTGAAAATTAGTATTCTAACTTATGCTGGAATAGTTAAAGTTGCTAAAGAAATAAATGAAAAAAGTATAACAATAATTAATCCAGATTTCTCAAGTTTTTATACTGATTATTTGAAAGATGTTGCAGTTAATTTGATGGCAAATCTTCTTACTGAACATTCAGTGAGAGCTTCCACTGGAAAGTATGTTATACAAATTCAAAATTGCAATTGTTCTTTCTTGTCTGCAATACAGCCGAGATTATTGAGTAAGTTGACTAAAATTTCTGCATGGGAAAGTATGTATAAAGACAGATTTTTAAGATTTCATTTATTGTATCCTCTTGGCACTCCAACTTATGTTGAATATCCTCCTAATGTTCCAAGGTTAGATTATATTGATATGAATCCTAACAATGTTGTAATTCCACAGAGCATTAAGAGAATGAAAGAATATGAAAAATTGAAGTTTCTTCTTATGCTACAAACTTCGGAGGGGAGATGTGAGGATTATGTAGATAGATTATTGAAAGCTTCAGCATGGTTCAATACAAGAGATACTGTTGTTGAATCAGATGTTCAATTCCTTAATCTTTTTTTTCCCTATTTATTTATTGATTATGTTTTGTCAAGAAGAGAAATAATTTCTTCTCCTCTTGATTTTAACCCAAATTCATTTTTGCTTTTTGCATATATAATTGAGAAAAAGGAAGCAACAAGAAGAGAATTAAAGGAGCATTTTAAAGTGAGCTGGGAAGCTTTGAAACTTGCAACAGATGACCTTTTAAGCTTAGGATTAATTAAAGGAAGTTTTAGAAAACCAAATTATTTTGTAAATCCTAAGTTTGATGAAAAATATTTGAAACCAATAAGGTATTTTTATGAAAACTATGTATATTAGAAATATAAATGATGAAACATATTCAAATTTGTTAATTTTGAGAAAAAGATATAAAGCTAAGAGTTGGTCTGAATTATTAGATAAAATTGTAGAAAAATTAATTAAGGAGGTGGAAAAAGAATGGTATATATGATTAATTTTAGTTATACAATGCAAATAGGACATGGAGAATATATAAAAATTGGGTTTGAAAAAAGTTTTGCTGATAATGTTGATGAAAATGAAGCATTTAATTATGTTTATGAAAAAGTAATGGGATGGGCAAAGCTATTTAGAGAAAAACCGTATATTGAAATTATAAGAGGTAAAAGAAATATATGAGTTGTAAAGACTGTAAATATTATAAATTGTTTGATTCAGCTCATTACTGTAATTTTTGGGATTCTGTAATATATATTCTAATTCCTTGTGAACATTTTGAGATGAAAAGGTATGGCAGAAGACATATGGAGAAGGATTAGAGAGTATGAAGAAAAGATAAAAAGGTTTGAAAAAGAAGTTGAAGATTTAGAGGAAGAAATAGCTTCGTTCAGAGCAAGATTTCCAGAAATACCACATTCAAGATTATTATTAATTAATCCTGTTTATGCTATGGTGTGGTTCAAAAGGTTATCAAGGTTATCATGGATTTCAAGATGGAAGAAAAGGATTGAGGAATTGAAAAAGTTTGTTCCTCCAGTAAAGAATTTGAGAATTACAGTAACATTTAGTATTGAAACTGGGAGAGGTCATGAAATTTTTGCTTCAGAAATAACATGCGATACAATAGTTCCAGCTGAAACTACAAAAAGAGAATTAGAAGAAATTTATTATAGAATAATGAATGGTGCATTAAAATACTTCTGGATTATTTTTGATGGTTTTAAAGATATTACAAAAGATAAAGCAATAATATGGGGTAAAGATGTTTATGATAAAATGTTAAAATGGTGTAAATGGTTTGTTTATGAAAAGGATATAAAAGAAGAGGATATGGACAGATTCTTAAAAACTCTTGAAGGTTTAGGCGGATTGGGAAGAACACCAGAAGAATATTTAACATTTGAAAGCATAATAAAAATTGGAGTAGAAGAAATACCTACAAGTGAATATGAACCAATGTATCCAACTATTAATTTAATAATTGAAAAGACTGAAGTTGGACATTATTATATAGAGAGAACTTTATATTTAAGTAAAGAATTAGTTTATGATATAATAAATAAGTTTGGAATAAAGGTGGAAAAATGAAAGAAACAGTTTTGAAAATAGATATTGATTATAAACCAAATCAATATTGGTTAAATAAGTGGATAAAAACAAGAAAATTTATTCTTGAAAGGATGAAATGTAAAGTTTTGAGAACTAATATTTTTGAAACAAAAAGAGGCTTTCATGCATATTTTGTTATTGATAAAAAATTGAATGATAATCAATTAAATATGTTACAATTTCTTTTGGGTGATGATGCAACAAGAGTTAAAATAAATGAATGGAGAATTAAGAGAGGAATTAGGAGATGGAACAAATTGTTTTCAAAAATCCTTTGGAGAAAGAAAGCAAAAGCAGTAAGATGTTGGTATTGTGGAAATGTTATACCATTGAGGGATTGATATGGTATTGTGTCCAAAACATAAAGTTTTGTTAGAAAAATTGATGTGTTTGAAATATAAAGGAGTTCATATTCCAGCTTTTTCTTGTCCAGTAGGAGGGGAAGTATATTCATACATAGAAATTTATGGAATTGATGGTTTAAAAAATTATTTTTATACTACTGTTGGAGAAGAGTTAACAAAAACAGACCTTGAATATTTTGAAAAATTTTACAAAAAATGGTTAAAAGAAAGAGAAGTACAACCTCTTAATTATTATATTGAGATTGAAAAAGAATTGGCACCAGAAGAAATAATGAAACTTATGAGAAGAACACCTGAAAATGTAGTATTAATGACATTAATGGCAAGAATGGATGCTATAGAAAAGATAATTGTAGATATAAAAAGAGCAATTAGTGATATTTTAGAAGCTTTAAAAAAGAAATTTTAAGTTTCTTCTTCCTTTATTTCTTTTACTTTACCAGTTCCACTCTCTCTTTTTTCTGGAAGTCTTATACCAGCTCTTCCCAACAATGTTTTTATGAATGCAGAAGCAAGTATATCTTCTAAGCTTTCAGAACCTCCAGAAGCTCCAATTTTCTTTATTTCTTCTATTGTTTCAATATTGCTTTTTAATTCATTTAATATGCTTCCTTTCACTAATCTTTGACCTGCCTCTTGAATTGTAACCATTGTATCTACAATAGTCTTAGCTGTATTTGTGAATGTTTCAAGAAATGCTTGATATGATTTTTGACCAACTGGAGTATAAGCTTTCTCTGCAACCATTTTTTCTAATTCTGCTTTTCCTTCTTCATCTGCACTTAAATAAGATAAGACTGCACTACCAATCACATCACTTATTTTAACTCCTCTTTTTTCAGCATATCTTACTAAAGCTTCATAAATATCTGAATGCTTTTTCTTAAAGACTCTTGCTATTTTATCAAGCATTCTTTCCACCTTTTTTAATTTCTTCTAAAAAATTTTTGAATCTTTCTCTTACTTCATAACTTCTTATGTTAAAAATAATTTTCCCATCTACAATTATGTTATCATCAGCCTCTTCATATCCATTTAAGATTATTCCAGAAATTTTTATGTTAAACAATCCTGCTTTCAATAAATATGGCAAAAATTCTTTTGCAGACTTTTCTATACTCAACATTTTTTCTTCTATTCTTTCTTTTTCTTTTTCAACCAATAGCTTTATTGCTTCACTTATCGAAACTCCTTGTCTTTTCAATTCTTCATAAACATCTTTTTTTATTTTAATTGATTTCCATTCTTCTTCGCTCATTTCTATATATTTTAATATAAAAACATACATAAAAACTTTTCTACATATTTCTACAAAAACTATATAAGCAAGTTTGGAAAATTAGATTACGATGCAAAATGGTAAACATAAAAATTTTAGGGGAAAATAGAATTTTGAAACTTTTGAGAGCACCGAGATACAAAAAACCATACACCATTTCTTTACATCCACCATGGAGCAAGTATAGAGAATGGAAACTTGGACTTAGACCAAAACAATTGGAAGTTATAAAAGATTTTACAAAATATGCTCATGCAACTGCAAAAATGAATTTAGCTGATAGAATGGAAGTAATTAAACGCAAAATGACTGGAAAATCTTATGGTGGTGTTAAGATACCAATATATCCAAAGAAGACAAGGAAAGAATTGGAAGAATTCATAGCTGGATTACCATAGGTGATATAATATGGCAGAATTTTTAGGAGGTTTAGTAACAAAAGCAAGAGAAAGCATTAAAGACACTCTTGACTTTGTTTTAGTTATTGTTGGAGTTTCTGCTTCAAGTGCAGTTGTTGAGGCTGTAAGGTCATGGTTTCCAGAACCAACGACTGGAATTGCAGATGAAACTGTTACTTCAGTTGTAGGATTTTTGCTATGGTATTTTGGAGATAAAATTCATCCAAGATTATCACCGTTTGGATTTGGAATATTCTTGACTGGCGTTGGTGCATGGGCAAGTTCATGGATTGCTCCACTCTTTGCTTTTCTTAAAAAAGGTTAAATGGAGATGAAAAAGCACTTCGGAGGTGCAAAATATGAGTTTATTGTTTAAAAAATCAAGACCAATTCCAAAACCAATAGTAACAAAGACTGCTCAACCTATACCTATACCTTCTCCTCATGGTTCGGTAAAGTATGTAGAATTATTTGGAAGTTTAGCTTCTGGAGAATTAGGAGCTGGACTAAGCAAAAACATCATAGATTATAAAGTTCCAGATGGACATTGTGCCGAATTGTTTGCTATTGGAGTCCAACCAGACATAGATTCAACATACACAGTTTCAAACCTAAAGGAAATTGAAATATGCTATGATGGAAAAGGAACTGGAATTAAATTTTTAACAAACCACATGGGAAAAAATGCTTTACCTTATGGAGATGCTGAAAGTGTACAACCAATAAGATTACTTGATTATCCAATGAGAGCTGGAAACTTAACTGTAAAATATAATGAAGGAATGAGGATACAATTAAAAGCGACTGCAAAAGGAGTGATGCAAAGTAATGTTTATGCAAGAGCAAAAATATATCTTTACGAACCTGCTGATGTTTCTTTAATCTTTGGAGCTTCAATCTCAAACTTTGCCACTTTACCTGGAGGAGTAAGTCAAGCTTTGCCAAAAATGATTTTTGCTGATTATATTGAAGACTATGCAACTCAAGTAAGAAGTAAGTGGGAAGTTGCATATCAAAAGGAAATAAAAGATTATGAAGAAATACAAATAACTCATATTGGAGTTGTTCCTCATGATAAGGCTGATGCTCTAAAGCTATACAGTGTCAAAACTAAATGGGAAGCACCAGAGTATGAGCCATACTTCAAAATAACAAAAGAAGTTAATGCATTGCCATTTGGAGATGATGCTGATTATCAACCTATGCAAAGACTTCCTTCTCCTATTGCTGACAAAATATTCTCAAATGATACATTACAAGTTCAAGTAAAAGATGATGGTTCTGCGCAAGCAACAGTTTCAATTCAACTTTTAGGAGTTTATAGGAGGGTGAGATAAAAATGGTAAGCGGAAGACATCCACATGCACATACAATAGGAGTAACAGTTTCTTCACATACCCATGGTGGAGTTACTTCTGGAACTGCTTCAACTGATGCTACTACTCCTTCAGCTACTGCAACTTGCTCTAAAGAAAAAGGATAGAACCAAATTCTTTATTTTTTAATTCCCCCTATTTTTTTTATTTAAATAAAAAAAAGGAGGTGTGCGTGGAAATGAGTATTGAAGTAAAGAATTATATTTCAGAAATAGTAGAAGAAGAATTATATGCAGATAGCAATGTAATTCCTGCAAATTCTGCAACTCCAGTTAAAGTTGCTGATGGAAGCATAAGGTCAGGGAATGAAGGAGTTGTTGTTTCTGTTGCTTGTAGCCAAGATGTTAATGTTAAGTTTTATTTGAACATAAATGGAAAAGAATATTACCCTAATGGGTTAAATACTGCTGGACTTGGAGGATTAACTGAAGAAACTTTACTTCTCGTAAAGATACCAGAAAAAGGTAGTTGGAAAATAGGATTTACTAATAAAAGTGCAAGCGATATAACTGTAAATTGGAGATTCAGAATAAGACTATTCAAAAAGTGATTTACATGGCAGAGAAAAGAAGGAAAGAAGAAGAAGCATTGCTGTTAGGCATTGGAGCTTTAACTTTACTTTATTTTATTTCCAAAGGAATTGCTCCACCTCCACCTACTGGAGCAAAGAAAATTGAGTTAATAGGTGTGAGTGTGATTTAAAATGCCAGAAGTCAAGAAGAAACAAGGAGAACAATTTATTTTAGCTGGAACAATAAGAAATATAGGGAACACTACTATAAATTTAGGAATAGCTGTGGTTTTGTCTGGACCAAAAACTTATGGAATGTCTGTAAAAGATATTGGAAACTTAGCTCCTAACCAACAATTTCCTTTGTATTATGTAGAATATATTCCTTCCGATGCTCCTGCTGGAAGATATGATGTTTTGGTCTCAGCAATTGATAGAACTATTGGACAAGAATTTCAAAGGATAGATACTTTATGGGATATTATTGTAGAAGTTATAACACCTATAAAGAAAATTGAATTGTTAAATGTGAGTGTGAGCTGAATGCCAGAAGTCATAAAACCATATTATAGCTATATTAATGTGAAGGGAACTGTAAGAAATATTGGGAATGTTACTATTGAAAATCTTAAGATTTTGTTAATGCTTACTGGAAAAGTAAAAGGAGAAACTTATTTTTTATTTGATGGAAACATAGGAAAACTGGGAGTTGAAGAATCAAAAAATATTGATACAAATTATTTTATATATTTTACAACAATTGATGATTACAATTTATCATTTTATTGTTTAGATGGGAACGTAGCATTTCAATTAATTCCAACAAATTGGATTATAAAAGTAATTCCACCAATAGGAGCAACTTAAGGTGTAATTTTTGCCTAATGTTACATCTTTTTCTCCTTATAATGGAGGACAATTATACGGTAATGTATGGAATTTAGGATTTGATATTACAATTTATAATGATTTAGATAAAGATTTAGAAGTTCATATAGGCTTAGGTCCTTATGGTCCTTCTTATCAAAAAATTGGAGCAAAAAAATCTTTCTCAAAAAGATTTTCTTGGAGTGTTGATACTGGAGGAAAAACAAGTGTAACTCTAACTGCTTATGTTAAACAAATTAATGATACATGGTATTGGTCTAAATCTGTAACTTATGATACTTCAAAACCTCCACCTCCACCAGAAGTAAAAAGAAAAATTACTTTGGAAATTGATAAAACATCAATAAAAGTAGGAGAAACTGTTAAGTTTTTTGGATATTACTATGCCGATTCCACTCCAATTCCTAATAATGTTATGAGACTTTATTATTACCCAGCAACATCTGGAACTGAACTGGCAAGTAGTGTAACTGATAAAAACGGATACTATGAAATGACATATACTTTTGAAGCAAAAGGTCAATTTACTTTATGGGTATGTGGTGGATATGATAATGAAGGAAACCCTTACATGAGTAATACTGTCCAAATTGGAGTTGAAGAAATACCTCCACCTCCACCACCTCCACCAGAAAAAGAAAAACCACCAGAATTACCTCCTTCATCTCCAGACAAAACAAATACATACATACAAGCAACTGTATATCAAGATACAACTCCATACTTACCAAAAGATGTTATTTCTCATGATTTCAAATTAATGTTTTTAGGAAAATTAATGGAAATTGGAGGAATTCCAGACAAAGAACTAAAAGTTTATTTAAAAAACATAAATTGGTTGAAAGTTATAACAAGCCATACTCCTGGTGCTGTAGGATATTTTCAAGTTTATTCAAATGTAAAAGAAATTAATAATAAATTAACAATTGAAGTTAATTATGACAGTCCATTTACAATAAATCATAATGCAATAAAATTAATTGAAACTCCATACATAACAAAAAATTATTTAGCAAGTAAAGACAAATATAAAGTTGATTTGGAAAATAAGAAAATAACAACTCATGAAGCAAGAGATGTTTCTCTTTCATTTATTATATACAATAATGATAATATTCCAGATAAGTATGAATTACCTTTTTCAATACAATTTTGGGGAGATGAAATTTACAATCCATCAAGATATGATACAACTTTATATGTTTTAACTCAATATGCTCCAAATTATTTTGATGGATATAATATAACAAAGGAAACAACAATTTATGTATATGAAATAACTCCAGATGGAAAAGAATATTATTTAGGTTCAACAACAAATGGATATTTAATTACTCAAATTTATGAAGCAGACAAAATTTCAATTGTTAAATTTAAATTTGTTATAAAGGAATGTATAGTTAATTTCAGAAATGGATTTTCAGTAACATACCCTAAAGGAGAAGTTTATTCAGATTGGATTCAAGTAGAATATACACCTCCAACTGGAGCAAAAGAAATTTATAAATGTCCAATATGTGGAGAAGAATATTCAACAAAAGAAGAATTGTTAGAACATATTGAAGAAGAGGAAAAAATACCAGAAGAAGAAATACCACCAGAATGGTTAGAACCAATAATTATTACACCTGAAAAACCAATATTAGGTCTATTAGGTTTAGGATTACTAATTTTATTATTGGTTGGGAGGAAAAAGAAATGAGCTGGGTATCAGTTCCAAAAGATTATGATGCTCCTTATGGAGAAAAGATTAGAATAATTATTCAAATTGATGTTCCAGAATGGTTAGGATGGATTCCATCACAAATTACACAATTCATAATAAATTCTATGTCTTCTATATGGAGTTCAATTTTAAATGCTCATCCAGAGTTTGATGTAGAAAGATATGATGTAATTGAAATTATACCTTCAAGAAAATATCATTTAATAATTTATGGAGTATCAAAAGGAGTCAATGTATGGTTAGTAGCTACAATAATATTAGGCTTAATACTTGCTGTAATGATTGTTTTCAATATAACTATAAAAGATGTTCAAAAATTCATAGAAACATTACCTTTTCCAGCAATTTTAATACTTATAGCAATAATTCTATTCTTATTATTAGTAAGTAGAAAAGAGTAAAAGTTTATAAATAAATATGTAATAGTAAGAGTGGTTGGAAATGAGCATAGTATTGAATGAAAAAATAGAAATGCCAAAAAAAAGTATATTTGATTTACTTTCAAGAATAGACGATTTACTTGAAATCTTGATAAAAATAGAAGAAAAGCAATTACAATTAATGGGAATCAAACCTCCAACAGAAGAAGTTAAACCAATAATAGTTGAAACAAAATCAATACTTAAAGGATATGCATTTAATTCTCCAATCAATGCAAATACAAACATTTTTAATATTGATTTAGAAACTGCTCAAGAAAACTGTGTTTTTAGAATATATGCTTGCTTAGATACAGCAGGATTGTTAAAAATAAAAAGAACAAGGAATACAGATTATGTTTTTGAAAACTTGAATGAAGGAAATAATTTAGTTGCTAATGGTGCATACATATTTGACATTTTAGTTATTAAAGGAGATAAAATAAATCTGCAATATAGTGTAAATGCAAAAATAAACACGCTTATTGTAATTGAAATTCCGACTGCATGTTAAGTGATTGAAATGGTAAAAATATATGGAAGAACAAGTTTTGGAAAACCAAAAATAATTATAAATCCTCCTAATCCTATTATTGAAGAATTCAGAGGATGGACTATAAAATTTATTGAAGATTGGCAATATGGAGACCCAATTGGAATGGAACAAAAATTTATTGAAGATTGGCAATATGGAGACCCAATTGGAATGGAACAAAAATTTATTGAAGATTGGCAATATGGAAACCCAATTGGAATGGAACAAAAATTTTCTGAAAATTTTAGTTATTCAGAACCACCTTCTTTATCACAAAAATTTACTGAAAATTGGAGTAGTTAGGAGGTGATTAAATGGATATAGATAAGTTAATTGAAAAAAAATATTCAGAACATCAGAAAGAATTGTATGAATTAGAGAAAAAATTAGAAGAATATATTGATTTAAAAAATGAAAAAGAAATAAAAATTGAAGAAGGATACTATAAATTTGTTAAATCATTAAAGATTTTAGGATTTGAGCATTGGGGATATTCTGAACCACCAATAATGAAAAGAAGATATCCAATTATGCCTTCTGCAACAAATGATTGGGATTTTAATACTACATCTTGGGCATTAGATACCTCAATTTATGTTTCATCTCCATCTTCATTAAGAGCTACTGGTGTTGACTATATATTATGTAAATATACTGGAACAACAGTCTTACCGCAAGGAAGAATAACAACATATTTCAAAGGAAGATATAATTATCATGGAACTCCTTGTTGGTTAGGTTTAATGTTCAGAAATCAAACAGCAATAGGTAGTGCAGGAAGAACAAATACATATCTTGCAGTATGGGCATCCAGCTCAGCATCTCCTTACTCAGATTTTACTTTATACATAGATGTTAATGGCACTCTCACTACATTGTATCAAGTATCTTCATATCTTGATAGACCAGATAATCTCGATGTATGGAATGAATATAGACTTACTTGGTGGACTGATTTAGGGGGTGCTGGCTTAATGGTAAGATTTGAATTTAATAGAGCTGGAACATGGAAAAAGATATTGAATGATTTAAATCATTCTGCAAATCAATGGGTAAATAGTACAATAAATAGATGTGGTTTTGGACACCCCTTCGACCCAACATACTACATGGCTTTTCTTGATTGGGTTGATGACACAATAATATGGGGACCATAAAGTTTAAATATCAGCAAAACATATAATAAGTGATGAAAAATGAAAAAAGTATTGATTACTGGAAACAAAATAGTTGATGGAATAATAACAATTTTTATAGGATTAGTCTTTTTATCCTCTGCAATATTCATAGCATACAAATACGGTTCTCCAGTTTTCTGGTGGCAAATTTTTGGGGGAGCTTTAGCTTCACTAATATTTGGATTTTACATAGTTATAATCATTGGTGGTTTCATTTTCTTTACGGTAGGATTGCATTTAATAGTTTCAAAAATTTTTGAGACTTTACTAATCCCACCAAAAGCAATATATTTATCAATAATCTATATACCAACTCTAATATGCATCACATTATTAACATTCTATGGAATTTTACCTCCAGAAATTTTTGAAAAAATGGTATATTCAATTTTAGGAATAATCATAGGATATTTGGTGTCAAAAGTTGAGCAAAGAATTTGAAACAATATTACTAAAATATCTTGAAAGAAACATAAATAATGAAAATTGGAAATGGAAATTTGAAAATAAAATCTTTTCTGCAAAAGAATTAATTGAAGAAATCAAGAAAAATAAAAAACTAAAAGAAACAATAATAAATCAAATTTTCAAATACGCATCTGAAGAACTACTAAAATGATACTACTCATAATCTTAACTTATTATTTTCTTTATTTTATTCTCTCTTTGTATTGCATAAAAAAATTTATAAATAACCTTATCAAAAGTTTATATATGGTGATAAAAATATATGATAGTATTACTCACAGCTCCAAAATTTGATGAAGCTACTGAATATTCTAACAAATGGGCTTTAAAAATTAGAGAAAAACTAATTGAAAAAAATATAACATTTATTTATCTCGGAGGACAAGAAATTAAGAGAATTGATTTTGAAAATTCAACAAAACAATGTGATACAATTATTTTCTATAATCATGGAAGTGAAGATGCTTGGTATGGAAATAAAAATGAAAAAATATGCGATTTAGACAATGTAAATATATTGAAAAACAAATATGTTTATACTGTGAGTTGTTTATCAGCAAAAAAGCTTGGAGTTGAAGCATTCAAAAATGGTTCAATTGTTTTTATAGGATACAAAGAAACATTTGTATTTTCAACTGAAGAAGAAGAACTTTTTGAAGATTCAGCAAACTATGGAATAATGTTGATAATTGAGGGATATGATTGGAAAGAAGCATTTATTAAAATGAAAGAAAGATACAATGAAAACATAAGAAAAGCTAAATCCTTTTGGACAAAAACATGGTTAGCATGGAATAGAGACAATCTTACCAAATATGATTATGAACAACCTCCAGAAAGTAAATGTTTATTAAGAAAAATAGCAATTAAATTATTTGGAACAAAAGCTTGGAAATTAACAAGACTTTTATTCTTAGGAATAATATTATTCTTAATAGGATTCGGAATAGCTCTTCACGATTTTGCTCATCAAGTTTGGCAACTTAAAGGAACTGTTTTAAGTTTAGAGGGAGGATACATAGGCTTTCTTTTAATGTTCTTAGGATACTTATTATCCATTCATGAATTATTACAAAAGTTATAATTAAAAGTTAGAAAAGAAGGGAAATAGTTTTGACTACCAATATGTGATATCATGTTTGGATGAAAAATAGAATTACTTTGTACTTAGCAATTTAAAAATCAACTATTTTCCCTTCTCTAAAAACTTGCTATTAGTAGTAATGAATTATTACAAAAGTTATAATTTTAATTATGATAACAAAAAATGACTTATTTTCTATACTTTCAAGGAATCTGCACAGAAATTCCAAGGAATTCCTAAGAAAATCCTTGACATCTTCTTGATATTTATTTTTATATTTATTTCTTTAAAAATTCAATAATAATAATAGTAATAACAATTATAATTTTAATTATAATTTTAGTTATAATTTTAACTTAAAATTTTTTGAAAAACCCAATTTTCGTTATCATAATTTTAATTATAACCAAATAATTAAAAAAATTTATATAATTTAATCTAAAAAAACCG
>JAMWCJ010000133.1 GCA_023818645.1 Candidatus Omnitrophota bacterium
TTTACAAACTCTCTTTCTTCCATACTTACTCCTTTTTAAATTATTTCTACTCCATTAACAGATTTACAGACAAAAGAAGAAAATTTTAAATTTCTTGGTTTATAATAATTTTCATCTAAAATTTCTAAAATTTGTTCTGTTTCCTTTTCATCAACTAAAATTACAACACAACCACCCAATCCTGCTCCTGTAATTTTTGCTCCAATTACACCTTTTATATTTTTAACTAAATCAACAATAAAATCAATATCCTCTACACTGCATCTATAAGCACCTGGTTGATAATAAATTTCTGATTTTTCCCTTTCTCTTTTATTTTTGCTTTCAGAATATTTTATAAGTTTTTTAAGATATTGGTCGTTTACTTTATAATTCCATTTTATCTTCTTCCCATTTTTTAAAAATTTCGCAACTCTGTCTCCATCATGAGAAATATACATAAGTTTACCAAATTCGTTTACCTTATCTTCCTTTAATAATTCAGAACAAACTTCTGCTCTTGCACATTCACCAATTCCATATAATAAGACATCTCTTATTCTATAGCCATCTTCTGGTTCTTTATGAGTTTCAAAAATAAATTCTAAATCTTCATTATGTAGTAATTCGTAAATTTTCTCTCTTTTAAGTTTTTCTGGTAAATCTAACAAAATTTCATAAATCTTTTTATTACTTCCAAGATTTTTTACATTTAAATCCCTAAGATAATTCAATTTTTCTGAAAGTTCAGGAAATTTCTTTTTAACCAATTTCAAACCAATCTCATATGTTGCAACTCTTTCATTAAAAATATCTTTTGCATCTTTTGATTTTTTTGCTTCAATTAAAGAGTTAAAACATATGACTTTATAGTTTTCTGGAAAAGGAATATATTCAATGATAAATGGAAAAAATCTTATATGGGTAATATAATTTTCTTTTCCAAGAATCATAGAAGCATGATCTCCACTTCCACCTCTTGTTCCAACAAACCATTCTGCCTCTCCACACATTTCAGGAAGTTCTTCTTTTTTTATAGGTAAATTATAAAGATTTATAATTGCAGTCATAGTTGCTACTACCATTGCAGATGAAGAACTTAAACCTGCACCTGTTGGAATTTCTCCATAAAAGAAAAGATTTGCTCCAGAAATTTCAATTTCAGTAAATTTATTCTGTAAATATAAAATCCCTGCCTTTATATAATTTGACCAATCACCTGGAACAATTTTTACCTTTCTTATAAAATCAGTCCATATAACTTTATTTTTGAGTAATTCATTATCAATAACTAATATCTGTGGTTTATATTTTTCTTCTTCAAAGTCATATATATAAAATTTTCTATCATTTCTTTTTCCAGCAATACACCATAAATTTTTATCAATTGCAAGAGTATTTATATAACCACCTCTATGTTCAATATGTGTTCCAAGAAGATTTATTCTTGCAGGAACTTTAATTAAAACAACTTCTTTATCTCCAATTTTTTCAATATATTTTTTAATAAGTTTTTTCAAATTTTCATTATTTACTTTGTCTAAATACTTAGAAACTTTCATTTAAACTCCTGAATAAGCATTAAATCCACCATCAATAGGAATAACTACTCCTGTAATAAAACTTGATGCATCAGAACATAAAAAAATACATATACCAACAAGTTCTTCAGGATTTCCAAATCTTTTCATAGGTGTATGTTCAATTATTGACCTGCCTCTTTCTGTTAAATTCCCCCTTTCATCAATAAGTAAATATCTGTTTTGTTCTGTTAAAAAAAATCCAGGAGCAATTGCATTCACTCTCAACTTTTTATTATATTCCATTGCAAAATGAACTGCGAGCCATTGTGTGAAATTACTTACCGCTGCTTTTGCTGCTGAATAACCTGGAATCCTTGTAAGGGGTCTAAAAGCATTCATAGAAGATATATTAATTATTGAACCACCATTTTCATTTTTAACCATATATTTACCAAAAACTTGACATGGTAAAATTGCACCACCAAAAAGATTTAAGGCAATAACTTTTTCAAGCGCAGATAAGGGAAGATCAAAAAAAGAAAGTTCTGAAGATGTAGTTGCTTCTTTTATATTTCCTCCTGCTGCATTTATAACTATATCAATTTTCTTATATTTATCAATTATTTTTTTTGCAACCTCTTCAATTAAACTTTTATTAAAAACATCAAGATATTCACCTTCAGATTCTATACCTGATTTTTTTAAATTTTCTGCAGTTTCTATATAATTTTTAATATCACCAATTATAACTTTTGCTCCAGCAAGTCCAAGCCCTTTTGCAATTTCAGAACCTAAAACTCCACCACCTCCAGTAATTACTGCAACCTTATCTTTTAAAGAAAAAATCTTATTGATAAAATCCATTTTCTACCTCCATTTTTAAATAACATAAAGGGTCTTCTTTTAAAAAATCATTATATAAACTATAAACAAGTGCCCTGCATCCTGTACATTTAGTAATTTTACAGTTTTTACACTTACCTTTCAAAAAATTTCTATCTCTAATTTTGTTTAATATTTCCGAATTCTGCCATATATCAGTTAATTTTTCTTCTAATAAATTTCCAATAGATAAGGGAAATCTTCTACAAGGGAAAACTGTTCCATCTGGCATTAAAGCAATACCACATTTTCCAACAATACATTCACTTCCATAGAGTTCAAATTCATCTTCTTTTATTTTTACCATAAATCCTCTAAATTCAACAATATCAAGATTATCAAAATCAATTTTACATAATTTATGTAGAAATTTTGTTATCAAAATCCAGTTTTCAAAAGATATTACATCATTTTTCAATTTTTCACCAAGTCCATAAGGTATAAACCTTTCAATTATAACACCACTAAAATTATATCTTTTTGCAAAATCAAAAATTTTAAAAATCTGTTCCCAGTTTTTTTCAAGTATTGTAAACATCAAAAATTTCTCTGACCTCATTTCTTTTACTTTCTTACAAATTTCTATAAACCTTTCAAAATTTTTCCCTCTGAAAAATTCATAAATCTCCTTATCAACTCCTTCTGTAGAAATTTTCAATATAATATCATTTTTTTCAATTTTGTAAATAATTTCGTCTGAAAGAAAAAAACCATTTGTTATTATACCAAGATTTTCAGTCAATCCTGACTTTAAAATCTCTTCTATCAATTCCCACCAGTTTTTATTTAAAAATGGTTCTCCTCCTGTTATATCAATCACAAGTTTTTTATTTTCTTTTTTTAAAAATTCACAAATATTGGAGAAAATATAAACAAGTTTTTCAAAAGGAAGGTCTTTTTCAGATGAAAAATTATATTGATAACAGTGTCTACATCTTAAATTGCAATTATCAGTAATATGCCATTGAATGTGAAATGTATTATCCATAAAAATATTTTACATTTTTTTAAATTTGAAATAAACCTTTACC
>JAMWCJ010000134.1 GCA_023818645.1 Candidatus Omnitrophota bacterium
TCATAATCACATATTAAAAATTCTCCACCCCAGATATTTCCATCTATTCCATAACCGGTCCCATCAAAAGCAACTCCAATAACTTTTTGATTTTTTAAAAAGTTGTCAACCATACAGGAAATTATATGGGAATGATGATGCTGAATTTCAATAATTTTTTTATCAGAAAATATTTCTTTTGCTATTCTGCTTGAAAAATAATTAGGATGCATATCACAAACAATTATTTCTGGTTCAATCTCAAGTATATTTTTGAAAAGATTTATTGATTTTTTATATGACTCTATTGAAAGAAAATTTTCAAGGTCTCCAATATGTTGACTTAAAAAAACCTTATTATTTTTAGTAAATGAAAATGTATTTTTTAAATCTGCACCTGCTGAAAAAATATTTTTCTCAGAGTTATAAGGTATTTCAATAGGAGAAGGGACAAATCCTCTTGACCTTCTTATAAAATAAATCTTTTTATTTAAAACTCTTAAAACTGAATCATCGCAGTTAATGTAAATCTTCCTGTTGTGGGTTAATATGAAATCACATATATATCTTAATCTAATAAAAGCATCATTATCATCATAAATTATTGGTTCTTCAGAAAAATTTCCACTTGTCATTACAAGGACATTCAAATTTTTATTAAAATGAAAGATAAGATAATGAACTGGTGTATAAGGAAGGAAAAAACCAAGATAATTATTTAAAGGAGCAATCTCCTGGGGTAAAATATCATTTTTCTTCTTAATAAGAACTATTGGTGCTTGCCATAATTTTAATAATTTTTCTTCCTGTTTATTTAAAAAGCAGTATTTTCTAATAGTTTCAATATCTCTTGCCATTAATGCAAATGGTTTACTGTATCTTTTCTTTCTTTCTCTCAAATTTCTAACACTATTTTGGTTGGTAGCATCACAGGCGATATGATATCCTCCAATTCCCTTAATTCCAACAATCTTACCATCTTCTAAAAGTTCAGCAGTTTTTTTTATACTCTCAACATTTTTTATAATTACCCTTTGATTCGAATCAATCAATTCTATTTCAGGACCACACTTAAAACAGCAATTGGGTTGTGCATGAAATCTTCTTGAAAAAATGTCTTCATATTCCCTATTACATTCTTCACACATAATAAATTCATCCATTGTTGTATTTTTTCTATCATATGGGATTTTTTTTATAATTGTGAATCTTGGCCCACAATCAGTGCAGTTAATGAATGGGAATAAGTATCTTCTATCATCTGGATTAAAAAGTTCTCTAATACATTTTTTACAGATTCCAATATCAGGTGAAATTTCTACTTCTTTCCCTTCTTCCTTACTTTTAATTATTTTAAACTCATTATCCTTTTTAACTTTTATTTCATCTACACTAATTTCCTTAATTTCTGCTTTTGGCGGTGGCTGATTTCTTATCTTATTTAAAAAATTTTTAATCTTTTCATCTTCTCCTTCAATTTCTATAAAAACACCATTTCCAGTATTGCAAACAAATCCAGTTAAATTTAATTCTTTTGCATATCTATAAACTGTAGGTCTAAAACCAACTCCCTGAACTTTCCCTTTTATTAAAATCCTGAATCTTTTTTTTAAACTCATCCCTTTATTATTTTTGCAAATTCCTTTCCTGCTTCAAATAACCTTTCTCCATCCTGTTTTGAAGGAGCATTTTTAATAAGTACTGGATTCATTACTTTCTTAAATTTAAAACTTGCTGAAATCTTTTCAATACTTTCAATTGCTTTTCCTCCACCTCCATGCGTCAAAAAGGCAAAATATGGTTTACCTTCAACTTTACCTCTTGATGGATAATATGTTCTGTCAAAAAAATCCTTAAGACCTCCTGCCATATAACTGAAATAATCAGGTGAGCCAATTACGATTCCATCACAATCTAAAAGGTCTTCAAGTGTTGTATCTATCCCCTTTTTCATCACAACTTCTACTCCTTCACTTTCAATCCCTTTTTTTATAAATTCTGCTGCTTTTTCTGTATTTCCTCCAAGCGTATAATACACAATTAATACTCTTTTCATCGCCCACCTCCTGTTTCCTTCTATTTTATCTAAATCAATAAATTTTTCAATTAAATCCATTTCATATATAAAAATTAATGAAGCAACCAAATTTTTCTCTTAAGTTCTTTTTTATTTATCTTTTCCTGTTATACCAGTACCAAAGTAATCTAAGTTTCTGAAGAGTTGAAAATTGTAATCAAATAAAATAAAACCTTCTGTCTGGACTTCTCTACATATTTCAATTTGTCTTATAACATCTTCAAGAGATAAAATATAGGCACCAATTCCAGGATAAAAAGAGATTTTCTTTTTTATTATTTCATTCTGTCTTATTAAATAATTTTTAAATTTTGAATTTGAATCTGTATAATTCATAGGGCAAACAAAATCAATATATCCGTTTTCAAGCCATAATTTCCAGTCCTGTCCAATTTTTTCTTTACAATCGGGATATTCAGGAAATACTGCTGCTGAGATTTTTATATTCGGTTTTATTTTTTTTGCTTCTTTACTAACTACTTCTACAAGTTTTGTTATCAGTTCCTGTCTCCATATTTTATAGAGTTCTTTATAATTCCCTATTATCACATCTTCTGGCCATTTTTCAATTTTAACATTATATTGTTGTTCAAATCTTTTTCTACAGTTTTCACAATAGCAAGAATTTGCATCAGGATATCTTATATAATCAAAGTGTATTCCATCAACATCATATTTTTTAATAATTTCAATCATTGATTCAAACTCAAGTTGAAAATTGGCTGAATTTGAAGGGCATAACCATAAAATTTCCTTTCCATCTTTATTCATCTGTAATCTTTTTTCCTGCCTCAATTTCTCAATAAATTCTACAGGTGCATTAAAAAGATTCCAGTTTACTTTCCATATATGACATTCAATATTATACTTTTTACAGGCAGAAAGACATTGTTCTATCTGGTCTCCTTTTATTTTAACCTCTTCTGCAACAGGTAAAACTTCACTATTATAATATGCAATACCTCCTCTTAACATATTTGGAAATATAGCATTAAAATTATTTTCTTTGAGTTTTTTAATACTTTCTTCCCATGAAATTCCTCTAATCCCAAAGGGTGAATGGCACCAGACAGCCCTAAACTCATTTTCTTTGCCTTTGAAAGAACTAAAATACGCCTGTTTTAAATTTTTTTCAAATTCCTTTTTCGCTCTGAATAAATTTTCTATACTAAATTTTTTATAATTAATTTTAATTTCTCTATAATTTTTCATTGCATGACTTAAAAAATTTTCTACTTCCTTTGCTTTGCTTTTTGATAGACCTTTCAATTTTTTCTCAATAAAAATTTTCGTCTCTTCTAAATTTTCAAAACCAGATAGTTTCATTGTATTTTTAATTATCTTATTAAATATCTCTT
>JAMWCJ010000040.1 GCA_023818645.1 Candidatus Omnitrophota bacterium
ATTTCTGAATATTTTTTGTATTTTGCTACTTCTTCAATAATATCAATTTCTTCTTTTAAATCCTTTCTATATTCAGGAATCTTCAATATTAAGTTTTCACCTTCTAATTCTTCAATTGAAAAATCGTCTCTATTAAACAAATTTTTTACAAATTCTTTTTCTATATTAATCCCAAGGATTTTTTCAATGTTTTCTCTATTCAGATATATTTTATTTTCTGAAACAGTTTGTTTTCCAGCAAAATTTTGTTTTCCTATTTCACCACCACAATATTTTTTTATCATTATAGTTACTCTTTCCATTCCAATTTTAGCCATTGAAACACCTAATCCTTTTTCAAATCTTAAGGATGCTTCAGTAACAAGTCCAATTTTTTTACTCCCTTTTCTTATAACAATAGGATTAAAATATGCACTTTCTATCAATATGTTTTTAGTATCATATGTTACTTCAGTGTTCTTTCCACCTATAATTCCTGCAATAGCAATTGGTTTTTCTTCATCTGCAATAATTAAAACATCTTCTACATCTCTTTCTTTACCGTCTATTGTAATTATTTTTTCCCCTTTTTCCCCTCTTCTTATAATTATTTTCCCTTTTATTTTATCCAGATCAAATATATGAAGTGGTTGGACAGTTTCACACATTACATAATTTGAAATATCAACAACAAAAAAGGAACTTCTGAAACCAAGATTTTCAAGGAGTATTTTAAATTTTTCAGATGATAATTTGTTATCTATATTTCTTATTATTCTGCATGAGTAGTAAGGACAATCATTTTCGTCTTCAATTTCAACAGCAATAAAATCCAAAGATTCTTCTTTTATTTCTTCTAATTCAAATCCCTTCAATTTTGTTTTACTGAATGGAATAATTTCTCTTGCAATACCAATAAAACTTAATAAATCTGGTCTATTGGCAGGGATTTCAAGTTCAAATACTATGTCATTTTCGTATTCTTTTACTATTTTTGGATTTAAACCAAGAATATTTAGATAATCTATAAAATCTTCTTTTTTTATTTCCCCTTCAATATAATTCATAATCGTTTTATATGTGTATCTCATTTTTTAAAATTGCTCCAGAAATCTTAAATCGTTATAGTAAAAATATCTTATATCATCTATTTGATATTTCAACATTGCGAGACGCTCAACACCCATTCCAAAAGCAAATCCAGTATAGATCTTAGGGTCATAACCAACATTTTTAAAGACATTTGGATGGACCATTCCACAACCAAGAATTTCAAGAAATCCTGTATTCCCGCAGGTAGAGCATCCTTTCTCTTCACATATTACACATGATATACTTACTTCTGCACTTGGTTCTGTAAAAGGGAAATAAGATGGAGCAAATACAATTTTTACTTCTTTTTTAAAAAATTCATAAATAAAGTAAGATAGGACTCCTTTTAAATGTGTAAATTTTATATCTTTATCAACCATAAGACCTTCAATTTGGTGAAACATTGGACTATGAGAAGTATCAAAGGCGTCCCTTCTAAAACATTTCCCTGGTGCAATAATTTTTAAAGGTGGCGTATATTTTTCCATAATTCTTATTTGTACAGGACTTGTATGGGTTCTTAAAAGAATATTTTTTTCCTTTTCTATATAAAATGTATCCCAGATATCTCTGGCAGGATGTTCTTCTGGAGTATTCAATGCAGTAAAATTATAATAATCTGTTTCAATTTCAGGCCCTTCTGCAATTGCAAAACCCATTCTATAGAAAATTTGAACTATCTCATCTATTATTTTTGTTATTGGGTGTAAATTGCCTGTTTTAACTTTTACTCCAGGAAGAAAGAGATTATATTTTATTTCTTTCTTTTCTATCTGAAATTTTGCTCTCTCATATAATTCAATTAAGTTTTGCTTGATTTCATTTAACTTTTTTCCACATATTACTTTTTCTTCTTTTGTTAAAGAAGAAATCTTTGAGAAAATTTGGTTTAAATATGATTTTCTGCCAAGGAATTTTATTCTCCATTTTTCTAATAATTCGCTATCTTTAATTCCTTCAATTTCTTTTTTCCCTTCTTCAAAAAATAACTCTACCTTTTCAATAATTTCTTTTAACATAAAGTCCTTTCTCTTTTATATATTCAATTACTTCATCTGGAATTAAATATTTTACTGATTTATTTTCAAAAATGCAACTTCTTATATAAGTAGAAGAGATATCTATAAATGGACAGGATATAATTTTATAGTTAAGTGGATATTCAATTGAAATATCTTTTTTCTCGCTTCTTCTTGCAACTAAAAATATAACTTCATTAACAAGTTCTTTTGCTTTGTACCAATTAGGAATGTCATAAAAAGAGTCCTCTCCAACAATAAGAAAAAAATTAATTTGAAAGAAAGTTTTTTTCATTTCCATAATAGTTTCATAAGTATAACTTACTTCATTTTTCACTATTTCAATATCAGAAACTTTAAAAAATTGGTTATTTTTTATCGCTATTTCTATCATATTTTTCCTATCAATTGGAGAGGCATAAATTTTTTTTTTATGCGGAGGGATACCACAAGGAATAAAGAAAATGTAATCAAGATTAAATTCTTCTCTTGCTCTTTCTGCTATAATTAAATGTCCATAATGAACTGGATCAAAAGAGCCTCCAAAAATTCCAATTTTTTTATTCTCTAATCTGTCCATTTCCATAAATTAAATATTTATATGTTGTTAATTCTTCAAGTCCCATCGGTCCTCTTGCATGTATTTTGTCAGTACTTATTCCTATTTCTGCTCCAAGACCAAATTCACCTCCATCAGTAAATCTTGTAGAAGCGTTATGATAAACCGCAGCAGAGTCAACATTTTTTAGAAATTTTTCTGCGGATCCTTTGTTTTCAGTTATTATTGCATCTGAATGATGAGTTCCATATTTATTAATATGTTCAATTGCTTCTTCTAATGAATTTACAATCTTTATTGAAATTATCAAATCAAGATACTCTGTATACCAATCATTTTCATCTGCTCTTTTAATATCAGGTAGAATTTTTAATGTTTCTTCACAACCTCTCATTTCAACATTGTATTGTTTAAAAAGTTCTGCCATCTGAGGTAAAAAATCTTTCGCTATATCTTTGTGAACAAGAAGTGTTTCTGTGGCGTTACAGGTTGCAGGTCTTTGAACTTTTGCATTCAAAACAACTTTCCAAGCAATTTGAAGATTTGCATCTTTATCAACATAAGTATGACATACACCAGCATAATGTTTTATTACAGGGATATAACTATTTTCAACTACTGTTTTTATCAATGAATAACCACCTCTTGGAATTATAAGGTCAATATATTGATAAAGTTGAAGGAGATATTTTACTGATTTTCTCCCTCCAACAGTAATTAAATTTACAATATTTTCAGGCAGTCCAGATTGTTTTAACGCATCTTTTATTAAATTAACAAGTTTTATATTTGTATTTTTTGCTTCCTTTCCTCCTCTTAAAATTACTCCATTACCTGACTTTATACAAAGAATACTTGCTTCAACAGTAACATCAGGTCTTGATTCATAGATAATACCTATCACTCCTATAGGAACTCTAATTTTTACTATTTTCAAACCATTTGGTCTTACTATTTCATTTATTTTTTTTCCAACAGGATCAGGTAAAGAAAGAACATCTTTTATTGTTTTTGCGATTTTGTCTATTCTTTTTTCATCAAGTTTCAATCTGTCAATAAAAGCATTTGTATAATTTTTTTTGAGACATATTTTAACATCCTTTTCATTTTCTTTTATTATTTCCTGTTTGTTTTGAATTATTTTTTGATGAAGATTTTCAAGGAAACAATTTTTTTCCTTTTCTGTGAATTTCAAAAGTTTCAAAAAGGATTCTCTTGTTAGTTTTACATTCTGAAGTACTTGTTCTTTCCAATCCATCTTTCTCTCCATTTTTATGGATAAAAAATCGTTCCTATTTTTTCTCCTTTCATTAATTTTTTTATACAGTTTGGTTTTTTACCATTTAAAATTACACAACATTTGTTTTTTGAGGTAACAAATTTTGCTGCTTCAATTTTACTCTTTATACCTCCAATGCCCTTTTTTGATGGTGAACCAATATTTATCATCTTTTCTAATTTTTCTATTTTTTTAACTTCCCTTATTATTTTACCCTTGTTTTTCTTTGGGTCATCTGTAAAGATCCCATCAACATCTGAGAGTATAATTAATAGGTCTGCATCAACTAAATCAACAACAAAACTTGAAAGAATATCATTGTCTCCAAATTTTATTTCTTCAACAGCAACACTATCATTTTCATTTATAATGGGTATCACTTTATATTTAAGTAAAGTAAGTAATGTACTTTTAGCATATAATCTTCTTTCAGGAGTTGTTAAAACATCTCTTGTAAGAAGTATTTGACCTACATTTAGTCCTTCCTCTCTGAATAATCTTTCATAAGTTCTCATCAATCTACTCTGTCCAACACTTGCTGCTGCCTGAAGCATATTAAGTTTTTTTGGTCTTTTTTTCCAACCCAATATTTGCATTCCTGCTGCTATTGCTCCTGATGTAACTATTATTACTTCTTTATTTTTTTCCTTAACTAACCAATTTATTTGCTCAACTATATGCTCAATTACAGAAACATCAAGTCTATTATTTTCAGTTGTTAAAACATTCGTCCCAATTTTAACAACAATTCTTTTTACATTTGAAAATAATTTCATTCTAAGTTTTCTCTGTATTTTTTAACTTTTGTTAAAAATTTTTCTAATTTTCTTTTATCGTCGTTTTCTAAAAATTTTTTAACTTTTTTAAATTCTTTTTCAAATTTTTTTGTCCAGAATAAAATATTTTTTTTATTATATAGAAAAATATCTGTCCACAATTCTGGATTACTTTTTCCTATCCTTGTAGTGTCAAAAAATCCAGAACCAAAATACTCTTTAGAAATTTTTCTATTTCTGTGTCCGACAGATAGTAGAGAATAAACTAAAAAATGTGGTAGGTGACTTGTGAAAGCAAAGATTTTATCATGTTGCTCAGGCGTCATTTCAAAGACCTTACTTCCTAAATTTGTCCATAATTTTTTTACTTTTTCTTTTACTATTTCATTTGTTTTTTCTGTTGGGGTAATCACAACTGTTTTATTTTCAAAAAGGCCTTCTTTAATATTATTAATCCCACTCTTTTCAGAGCCAGAAATTGGATGAGAACCAATAAAATTAGAATTTTCACCAATAATTTTTCTTACTTGCTCGCAAACAATTTTTTTTACGCTTGCAACATCAGTAAAAAAAATTTTAGGATTAATATTTTTTATTAGTTGAAAATATAAATTCATAACATTTATTGGAGTTGCAAGAATGAGAAAGTCCACATCTTTAATTAAATCTTCTGGTTTTTTATAATAATAATCAATTATCCCATTTCTCAACGCCTTTTCCATTGTTTCTAATTTTCTACTATATCCAATTACTTTTTCTACTATTTTTTTCTTTTTTAAATCTATACATATAGAACCACCTATTACTCCAATTCCAATTACTCCAATTTTTTTAAATTCAAACATTTTTAATTATTTTTCTTCTTTTTTAATAAAATGCTTGAATATTTCAAGTGGTAATGGGAAAACAAGAGTTGAATTTTTTTCTGCTGCGATTTCTGTTGCTGTTTGTAGATATCTTAACTGAATTGCCATCGGAACTTCTGAAAGGATTTGAGCCGCATCTTTAAGTTTTTGCGCTGCTTGAAATTCTCCCTCTGCATTTATAACTTTTGCTCTTCTTTCTCTTTCAACTTCTGCTTGTCTTGCCATTGCTCTTTTCATTGTGTCAGGCAATTCAACTTCTTTTATTTCTACAATACTTACTTTTATTCCCCATGGGTCTGTTTGTTGATCTATTATCTCCTGTAATCTATGGTTAATCTTTTCTCTCTCAGCAAGTATTTCATCAAGTTCAAGTTGTCCTGCTACACCTCTTAATGTTGTTTGAGCAATTTGCATAGTAGATAACTGATAATTCTCTACTTCTACAACTGATTTAACAGGATCCATAACTCTAAACCATACAACTGCATTAATTTTTATAGGAACATTATCTTTTGTCATAACTTCCTGAGGAGTAACATCAAATGTTACAGTTCTTAAACTTACTTTTACCATCTTTTCTATAATTGGTATTAAAAAAATTAAACCAGGTCCCCTTGCTCCAACCAATCTACCAAGACGAAACACCACTCCTCTTTCATATTCATTAACAATTTTTATTGCATTTGCTAAAATCATAAAAACTATAATCGCCAGAATTATCCATCCCATAAACACCTCCTTTTTCATAATTATATCTTAATGAAAACAGAGTAGTCAAATATAGATAAAACTGATAGAAATACTTTGGAAAATATTTTTTGACTTGAAGAAAAATTTACAAAATAAAAAAAATTATGTAAAATCTTACTAAAAAACTTGTATTTTTGAAAAGTGAGGGTTATATGAAAAGTAAATTGATTGAAATGACTTTGAAAGAGGTAAAAGAGTTTGGAAAGGTTGAAGTTTGTGTTTTGCCATGGGGTTCCTGTGAACCACATAATTTTCATCTCCCTTATGGTTGTGATAGTTTAACAGTAGAAAAAATAGCAGAGATAAGTTGTAAAAAAGCAAATGAAAAAGGCGGTAAAATAATAGTTTTACCTACAATTCCGATTGGTGTTAATTCTAACCTTTTCACTTTTCCAATGACCTTGCACCTATCTCCAACAACTCAACTTGCTATAATTAAAGATATTGTTTACGCTCTGGAAAATCATAAGATTTATAAACTTGTTATAATTAATGGTCATGGTGGGAATGAATTTATGGCTCTTTTAAGAGAACTATATGGAAAAACACAAGTATTTATTTTTCTGATTAATTGGTGGTATGTAATAAAAGATATTGAGGATAAGATATTAGAGGATAAAAGTGGAGAACATGGAAATGAAGCAGAAACGAGTTGGTTGATGTACCTTTATCCAGAACTTGTTCATCTTGAATGGGCAGATGATGGAGATGTAAATGAACCAAGATTTGAAGAGATAAAAAATGGATGGGTCTGGATTACAAGACCCTGGCATCTTCTCACAAAAAATTCAGGATACGGAAATCCCAAGAAAGCAAATTTACAAAAAGGAAAAATGATTGTTGAAGTTGCTACTGATAGAATTGCAGAATTTCTTTTAAAATTGTCTAAATCAACAATAGATGATAGATTTCCCTATTAAGATAAATGGAAATAAAACACTTTTCAGATATTGATATAATTGGAAAGGGAATTTCAATAGGAATTGGTAAATTTGATGGTTTTCATTTAGGACATAAGAAAATAATTGAAGAGGTAATTAGAAAAGCAAAAAATAAAAGAGTTATACCAGCAGTTTTTACATTTAAACATTTTCCAGTAGAATTTTATTTATCAACATGGGAAGAAAAATTAAGTTTTTTTGAAGATAGTGGCATAGAGTTATGTGTTTGGTGTGACTTTGAAGAGATTTCTTTTTGGGAACCATTTGAGTTTATTGAATATCTAAAATCAATAAATACAAATTGTGTAATAGTTGGTAATAATTTTAGTTTTGGTTCTCACAGGAAAGGACAAATTTCTGACCTTAAAAAAGAATTTGAAGTTTTTGTTATTGAAATGACCAAGATTGATGGGATTGTCGTAAATTCATCAACCATAAGAGAATTTTTAAAAAATGGAGATTTTGAAAAAGTTAATAAATTTCTTGGAAGACAATTTTCTTTTAAGGGTAAAGTTATAACAGGTAGTTCAAAAGGAAGAATTCTTGGTTTTCCAACTGCAAATTTATCTCTTTTTAACAATATAAATATTAAAGATGGGATTTATGGCTGTTGGATAAAATATTATGAGAAATTTTTTAAAGGTGCTTTATCAATTGGTAACTGTCCAACATTTGGAAATGAAGACAAAAAAATAGAAGTCCATATTATTGGATTTGATAGAGTTATTTATGGAGAAACAATTGAGGTTTTTCCTGTGTTTAGAATAAGAGATCAGAAAAAATTTGATAATATTGAAAGTTTAAAAGATACTATTAAAAAAGATATAGAGGAGATAAGCGAAAAACTTATTTTCCCTTAATAAATTATTTTATGCCTTCTGAAAATTCGGGAAATCTCTCTAACCATTCTTTTTCAAACATTTTCTTTTTTTCATTTGGTAAATCTTTAAAAAATGGTTCTCTTGCAAACCCCGCATCTATCCCTCTAAGTTTTAAAGCCGCCTTTCTACTTGTTATACCTCCATATCTATGTAATAACTCTACTGCTTCAGTTACTCTTTTTTGTAATTTCATCGCTTTTTCTAAATCATTCTTTTTAAAATTTTCATAAATATCTATAAAAATTTCAGGCAATATATTCTGTGTTGAACCAATACAGCCAACAACCCCCATGGTTAAAGCAGGTAAAAATAATTCATCTGGACCACTAAAAGCAATCCATTTCCATTTCATTTTCGTCAACAAGTCCTGCAAAATATAAAAATCTGTATATGTAAATTTAAGTCCTATTATATTTTTTATATCTCCAAGTTTTAAAATCTGTTCATTTTTTAAAAAAATTCCTGTTGTTTGAGGGATATAATAGAAAAAAACAGGAATTGAGACAGACAAAGCCAATTCTTTATAAAAATTAAAAATCTCTTCAAAACTAAAATTATAATAAAATGGAGGAACTGATGAAACAGCGTCAACTTTAATCTTTTCTGAATGTTGGGCAAGTTTAATTGTATCTCTTGTACTTAAAGCACCAATATGAACAATTATTTTTATTTTATCGCCAACTTCTTCCTTTACAATTTCAGCAACTCTTTTTCTTTCTTCAAGATTCATCAGTGGAAATTCTCCTGTTGAACCACAGACATAAAGACCATTTATACCCTTTGAAATTAAAAATTTTACAAGATTTTTTAACCTTTTTTCACAGACATTTCCATCTTCATCAAAAGGGGTTAAAAGGGCTGCATATACACCATAAAATTTTTCTTTCATTTTTCCCTCCTCCTTTGTATTATTATTTATAAAGAATCTGTGGTTAAAAGATAAATTCCAGAGGCATTTTTTTCTACTTTACTTTCTTTGACATCCAATTCATGTTGAGAATAATAAGTTAAAAATAATCTTTCATCATCAATGATTGACCCACAATAAGAAGTATCTCCTGAACTTGGAAGAATTTTTACAGGAGTTAATTTATAATTTTTCATATCCATCTTTAATATCGCAGTTTTCGGTTCATATCCATCTGTTTTTTGATAAATTAAATTCCCATCTTTAATATAAACTCTCCCTGCAATATATATTTCATTTTTAAATTTAAAAATGTGTGGACCCTGGACAATATAGTTTAAAATATACTTTTTCCATTGTTTATAAGGTGGTTGAGAAATTGCAAAAACAGGTGTTTGAAAATTCTCTCTTCTTATAATTGCATAACATAAACCATCATCTTCAAATAGCAAATCACCTTCATTTGCATATTCACCATCAACTATTTTAGAAATTTCTTTAAAATTTATTCCATCTTCTGATAAAAATAAATATGTACCTCTTTCAAGTTTTATTTCATAAGCAGTTGCATACAATTTCTCTTTAAAATTTCTTATCCTCCAAAACCATAAATTATAGTTTTCAATCTTTATAAGTTCACCCCAATTTATACCATCTTCAGAATAACTTATATAAACATCTATTTTTTTTAAATGACTTTCAAAACGAGCACCAAACAATATACCTATCTTATCTCTAAATTTAAAAAATTTAGGGTCTCTACTATCAGTAAGTGCGGGAAATTTCTTTATTAAATCCCACTTTTTTAGGTCTTTTGAACTAATAATATAAATTTCACCCTTCCCTTCAATTGCATGTTTTGTTCCATGTCTGAAAGTTATAAAAAATTTATTTTTATGTTTAATTATATCTGTAAAAGCATTATGATACCCATCCCACCACACACATTTTATTTCCATTTTTTCTCCTTTTTTGTATTATTTTAACAAAAAATTTAAAATAGAGAAAAAAATTTGAATAAGTTAAAAAATTAAAGTAGAATTTTCAATTAAAAAAGGAGTTAAAATGATAAAAGTGGGTATCGTTGGTACTGGGGATAGAGGAACAAGTTTTGTTAAAGCGATTGAAAGAATTCCTGAAATGAAAGTAGTTGCTGTTGTTGATATAAATCCTATAAGGATGGAAGCAGTTATTAAACATCATAATTACCCACCTGTTGAGAAATTTTTCTCTATTGATGAATTTCTTAAAGCAAAATTAGTTGATATAGTTTTTATAACAACACCCGACTGGACCCATTCAGAATTGATAATAAGATGTCTTAAAGAGGGTTATAATGTATTTTGTGATAAGCCACTTGCTATTAATGAAGAGCAAATTACAGAAATATTAAAAGTTTCAAGACAAACTAATAAAATGATGTTTATGGGTTTTAATATGAGATATAAAACATTATTTAGAAAGATGAAAGAGATTGCAATTAATGGTGAAATTGGAAAGATTTTAGTTGGTTGGAGTTATAGCGGATATAGTGGAGATGGATATTTTAGAAGATGGCATAAATTTAGAGAAAAAAGTGGTGGTCTTATTGTTCATAAAGGATGTCATACAATAGATATTTTGAATTGGATAGTTGACTCATATCCAGTTGAAGTTTATGCTATTGGAGGACTTAATGTATTTGGTGGAGATAAGAGGTGGGAGGGCTGTCATAAATGTGAAGAAACAGACACTTGTCCATATGCAAGAAGATTGTCAGAAAAAGATGAAGGACTGCTTGAAGATATATATATAAAGGCAGCAGCAATTGATGGTTATACAAGAAATTATTGTGTTTTCGGACCAACCAATGTATATGATAATTATTTAGTTGAGATAACCTATGCTAATGGTTCTAAAGTTTCTTTTACAGAAATATTTTTTGGTACAGGATTATTTTTTCTTGGTTTTGCAGGCGATAAAGGAGAGATTTTAACAGATTCATTCATAAAAAATACAATAATATTGAGAAAGAAAATAGATAGTGATATAAAAGAAGAAATTTATAAAATTGAGTCAGAGACAAAGGAATTTCATGGAGGTGCAGATATAAATATGTTACAAGATATGATTGAATCTTTAAATACAGGAAAACAAATACTACCTGGTTTTGTAGAAGGTGCCAGAGCAGCAATTATTGGGATTGCTGCGATGCATTCAATAGATACAAAAAAACCTATTAAGATAAGCGATTTAATTCCAATAGAATTGATAGTTTAATTTATTTTTTCAATTCAATTATCTTTTCTATTATTTTTTCTCTGTATCTATAAGGGATTTCTGCATTTTGTGTTTCTTCAGTTGCTTCTTTTAAAAACTGATCTATCAATTCTTGACATTCTTTTTTCTTTTTCTCATCTTTTATCTTTTTTATCTCATTTTTCAGATATTCTATATATTTTAAATCATTTATCCCTTCTCTCATTGCTTCCCATCTATATGAAGTTATTGGATTTTCACCTGGATAAACAACCATATAAGAATCATTTTTCCATAAATTGTATCCATAAAATCCACATCCACCAAGTCCCATTCTATAACTACTTATTGGCGCTAACCTATACCTTGTGTAGGCCGCAATTTCAGAATTTCCTCTTGTCAAAACATTATAACTCCATATTTCTCCTTTATTTTTAATAAATTCGATAATTTTATCAAATTCTTTTTTGCTAAACCATTTATTATTCCAATATCCGTCATATGAGACAGCCGGACACCATATGTCAATATAAGGAGCAATTTCTTTTACAGGTAATCCTTTTTTTGTTTCAAAAAAATTAGAAGGAACAATTGTTACAAAAATTCTTGCTTTTTTATCAACCTGTTTTATAAGTGAATATACTTTTAAAGCATGTGGGACTGCTTCAGGACCTATCTCATCATAAGGATAAAAAGCAAATTGACTATAATCAAGACCTATACTTTTCATATGTTTTATTATGCTCTTTACCCAGTTTTTATAACATACCTCCCATAATTCAGAACCATATTTTACTCTCTCTTTCTTCCTTTCTATACTAAACTCCTCATTATGTGAACCCATATTGATTAAATATTGATATTCTTTACTCTTAAATTGTATGCCTGAATCAAATCTCGTAAAATCCTCCTTAACTATTTCGCCTTCTTCATCAAATATTATCCCTGGCCTTTCATATGCACTTAAATGAAAAACATTTACTCCATGCTCTTTCATATCATTATGGTATTTTATCCAGTTTTCAGGGCCTCCTATCATATTTTCTCTTACACTTCCCCCAGGTACTAAATCCCAAACAGTCAGTTTTATCGGATTTATCTTCTGTAATTCTATTGGATATATCTTTATATTTAATCTCACTCTTTTCTCTTTATTATCCTCAAATTTGAAAACAATATCTCCTGAATAATCTCCATCCTTTATATCAGTTGTATCTATGCTTACCCATATTATTGCTGTCTTACCTTCTCCTACTATAAACTCTTTTTTCTCTGGCATTCTATCTGGCATCCTACCTCCATCAAACTCTAACTCCATTATCTTTACCCTCTCTTTTGGTATGTTTATATCTAAATCTACTTTAAACTTTAACTCTCCTTTCTTACCATTTGTTATTAAAAGATTTGTTGCAATTACCTCATTTATACATCCTTTTAAATCAATCTTCTCTACTTTATTTTTCTCACATGCATTTTCTTCAACTGGAAATTTACTGTAAGGCGTTTTATACCAGATTGTAAATTCTTCCTTTGTCTTATATCTTTTATCTGCTATTGGCAATCTTTTTATTTCCTGCCCAAATATATACGAAAAAATGTTTGAGGCATAAATTTCTCCTCTTGTTGCATGAGCAAAGATATTATTCACTCCATTAAAAATCACTCTCCCTTTTCCACACAGATTTTCCTGTATTACCATTACTGCATAATTTTTATCTGCATTTGCTCTTAATGGTGCTATTTGATTTTCGCTCCATGAAACAAATGTTCCACACCATTTTAATCTTTCATTTGGTTGCAGTTTATTTGGGAAATTCAATATCGGATGATTTTTCTCCTTTTCTTCATCTGAAATTACAGGATAAATTTCTTCACCGCTAACTCCTTTAATTCCTCCAGGTTTTGGTGGTATGACTCCTATTTCATTTAAAAAACTTAATGTATCTTTTTCAAATATTCCTCCCATATCAAAAATTATTGTTCCTCCATTTTCAAGAAATTTTTTTACACTTTCTCTATAAGATGGATTACTAAAAATTAGGTCCTTTTTAGGACCAATACTATTTCTTGCCTGGCCAAAGTATAAAAGTTTTGATATTTTTATGTCTTCAATAAATTTATCACTCAAATTGGATTCATATTCTACTCTTTCTGGTGGTATATAATATCTAAATTCTTTTATCCCATACTCTTCAAGGGGAAGAAAAGGAAAATCCCACCATCCTGTTGCATTACATATTACTGCTGAATTTGAAAATAAAAAGTTGCTCAATAAAAGAAAAAACAAAACAAAAATATTCTTCTTCATAAATCACCTCCATTTATTTGATCTAAAATTTCTTTTCCTAAATCTTTTCCATTTAGACCAAGTATACATCGCACCTCCCTATCAATAATCCTTTGGTTTTTTATTGGATTGAATTTAAGTTTTAAAGATGAATTCTGATAAATTTCATAATCATTATCATTTTTTTTCACTTCAAACCTAACACTTTTTAGTTGCTCAAAAAATTTTTCAACTTTTCTTTTACTATCTATATCCTCTTCTCCTTTTATATGAAAAGCAATCTCTCCTCTCCCCTTTTTTTCCTGTCCATTTGAATGAACAACTGTCAATCTCAGTAAATTATATTTATTTCCATCGTTTATCAGATAGATTTCAGGTATATTTTCGTATAAGTCAGTTGCATAAAAAATCTTAATTCCAATTAAAGTATTTTTATATTTTAAAATTAATACATCATCAAATGAAAAATCAATTTTTTCTTGCGCCTTTAATTCAATTTTCATTTTATTTTTATAAACTTCAACATTTGGAAATACAAAATGTGTATAAAAACCATAAACATTTGTTGCAATTCTTGGAATTGATGGGTCTTCTGCATTTATATTCGCATACATTATTATTTCATTTTCATTTTGATAACTTGTGAAAAATGGAACAAGATGTAAATATACCTTATGTTCTCCACCTGCCCATGGCATAAGTTCTGCTTTTTCTCCATAAGGGTCATTTCTTGCATCAAAAATTAAATATCCATTTGGAAGATTATCAGAAGGGAAAAGAAATACAAGGGGTTTATCCAAAGGACTATATGGAACACCACAAACACCAAGAGAGAAGTTCTTACCTATATAATGACAAGCCCATTCTCCTTTTATGTTTCCAATTTTTCTCTCTATAAACCTTGGATATATTTGATTTAATTTTTTAATTCCTTCTGGTGGAGTCCAGTGTGAGAGAAGAACAAGATAGTCACAAAAGTATTGTTCGGATCTTTTTATCCATCCATAATAAGTTAATAAAGATTCAACTCCATCTCTTCCATATACATAATCATAATCTCTGCTTTTAGAGCCACCCAATCTTCCAGAAGGTTCAAAAAAATTCAATGCAATATCTGTCCAGAATAATTTAAGGGCAATTTCACTTTTTCTTTTTATCTCTTCATTTTTTGTATAATTGTAAATTAAACCAAGAGCAGTTATATCAACATGATAATAATTTGGAGATGAATATTCTCTTATGCCATTTTCTCTCGTATATAAAAGAAATTCATCAAGATTTTTATAACCTAAATTTTTTATCTTTTCATTGTTAAAATTCTCACCAAAAGCAATCAAATTCCATGTCTTTATTAAAAAAATATTTGTATATTTTACAGAAACAGAATGATTTAAAACTCCATTTATTCCAATAATCAGTAATCTCTCAAGAATTTCAACTGCTTTTTTACTCAATCTTTCCTTATGTCTTATCCATATTAAAAAACCTTCTCTTAAGCAAAACTCAACCGAATTTAAATCTACAACTTTTTCAGAATTTAAATACCATTTAAAATTACCATAAGTTTTACTATTTTTATCTCTATCCTGCATTTTTTCTGCTTGTGAAAGATATTTTTCAATTCTATCATATAAACCAATTTCACATAAGGCTAATGAAAATGTAAATAAACCCCTCGTATCATTTATCTTCTTTTCCCATTTTTCAACCCACTCAAGCATCCTTTTCCCTTCCCCTCATTTAATTTTCTTTTTTAATTTTTTTCATTATGGAGGAGGTGGTGGCCCAAGCGGATCTCTTTCAACCCTTACTCTAACCCATGAACCATAAACATACCATGCACCAGTATCTCTACCATTATTTTTCCCGCCAAATGCATTCCATATCCTGTGATTACTATCATTTACCCATATTACTGAACCATCAGCAAAACCAACATTAAGTCCTTCAGGTAACCTATCCCTTCCAGGATGATTATAAGCATTGTCCCTGTCCCATCTATCCCATACCATAGCATATCCAAATCTTTCAACTCTACTCATCAGTCCTTTTCCACAAGGAAATTTTTTAGACCCAAGTCCAAGCCAATTGCCAACTGTACAAGTATCTTGTTTTAAGTAAATATGGTGTGTAGCATTGTAGCAAATATTTGTCCTTGCTGGTGAACTAGTTCTTCTTTCAAATTTAGCATAAAAACCAGCAGGAGAAAAAAATGTCTTTTTCCAGTAAGAACCTTGAGGACCTCCGACTGATGGACAGAAAAATGATTCTGGACCTGCAAGATAGTTTTGTTTAGGGAATTGTTTATGTGCTCCCAAACCTCTTAAAAGAAGACCAAGATTTACAAGTCCTTCTTGGGTAGGTGTACCGTCATATGGAAGTACTGAATTTTGATACTGATCACACCAAGTTACAGGATATGGTAAATAGTCATCATAATCCTGAGAATACATTTTTAAAGCAAGGAGTATAGATTTCATATTATTCATACATACTGTTTTTCTTGCTTGTTCTCTTGCACGTGCCAGGGCTGGAAGAAGCATACTTGCTAAAATCGCAATGATAGCAACTACAACAAGCAACTCTATTAAAGT
>JAMWCJ010000041.1 GCA_023818645.1 Candidatus Omnitrophota bacterium
CTTTTCAAATTCTTACCTATAGTTGTAAAATTTGTTATGTGAAAAAGAAATATATCTCCTGTATTTTTTAGATGTGTCCCCCCACAAACCTCTTTATGAAAAGTCCCTGTTGAAACCATTCTTACTCTCTCTTCATATTTCTCTGTAAATAAAGCAATCGCCCCTTTTTCAATTGCTTCATTTAAACTCATTTCTTCAACAATAATAGGAACTTTTTCAAAAATTTTTTCATAGACAATATTTTCAATTTTTTCAATCAATTCACTTTCAATATCAGTAAAACATACAAAATCAAACCTTAATTTATCATCTCCAACATAAGAACCTGCCTGTCTTACTTCTTTACCTATAATTTCTCTTAAAGCATAATGAAGTAAATGAGTAGAAGTATGGTTTATTGAAACACTTCTCCTAAACTCTTCGTCAACATTTAAATAAAACTCATCTCCTATTCTTAATTCATCAATTTTTCCATTTAATATATTTCCAATATGGTAAATTAATCCTTTTTCATCTATCTGTGTATCAACAACTTCAAATTTAAATTTATCATTATAAATCAATCCTCTATCACCAATCTGACCACCCTTTTCAGGATAAAAAACTGTCCTATCAAAAACAAGATAGAAAAAGTTATCTTCTCCCTGATAAATTCCAACCAATTCCCCTTTTTCAGAAATCTTTTCATATCCTAAAAATTCTGTATTTAGAATTTTATCAGAGATTAAAATTTCTTTTTTCTTCATACCTATTTTTGATTTTAATCTTGATAACTCTTTTTGTTTTTCCATATATTTATCAAATTCGTCCCATTTTAGTTTTTTATTATATTGCAAAGATAATTCATCTATTAAATCCTTTGGTATGCCATAAGTATCATAAAGTTTAAATATTTTCTCCCCTTTAATTTCTTTTTCATTCTTAACAACTTCAAAAAAGATTTTTCTTGAGGAAGAAATTAAATAAAGAAATCTATCTTCTTCTTCATGTATTACTTTTTCTATCAACTTTTTATTTTCTTCAAGTTCAGGATAGACATCTTTCATTTTTTCTATCACAACTCCTGAGAGATTAAAAAGAAATGGCTCTTTTAAATTAAAGTCAAGTCCACTAAAAACTGCTCTTCTTATAATCCTTCTTAAAACATATCCCCTTCCTTCATTTGAAGGGAAAATTCCATCACTAATTGCAAAAACAATTCCTCTAATATGGTCTGCAATAATTCTAAAGTTTCTCTTATTTCCATCATAAGTAAAACCGCTTATTTCTTCAATTTTTTTTATAATTGGAACAAAAAGGTCTGTATCATAATTTGTTTCAACTCCCTGTAAAATCCTTGATATCCTTTCCAGCCCCATCCCTGTATCCACACCCCTTCTTTTAAGAGGTAAAAATGAACCATCTTTCTGTTTATCGTATTGAGGAAAAACAAGATTCCAAAATTCAAGAAATCTATCACAATTACAACCTGGTTTACACTCTGGCTTACCACAACCCCGTTCTTCTCCAAAGTCATAATAAATTTCAGTACAAGGACCACAAGGTCCTACTTCACCAGCAGGCCCCCAAAAATTATCTTTTTCTCCAAGACCAACTAATTTACTTTCTGGAAAAAACTTTCTCCATATATCTTTTGTTTCAATATCATCTTTAAAATAAGAAATCCATATTTTTTCTTCAGGTATTTTAAGTTTTTCAATAACAAACTCATAAGCCCATTCAATTGCCTCTTTTTTGAAATAATCACCAAACGAAAAATTGCCAAGCATTTCAAAAAAAGTATGGTGTTTTCCGCTTTCTCCAATCTTTTCAAGGTCACTATCTTTCCCCCCTGCTCTTAAACATTTTTGACAACTTGTTGCTCTTTTATATGGAAGAGGAATATCTGTTGCCCAAAATTTTTTGAACTGAACCATTCCTGCATTTGTAAAAAATAGAGTTGGGTCTTCAAGAGGGAGCAAACTACTACTTTTTACAATTTTATGGTTTTTACTCTCAAAAAATTTCAAATAAAATTCTCTTATTTTTTTACTTTCCATTTTAAATTAGAATGAAAAAATTTAAATCATCTTTAATTTTACCATTTTTCAAAGATAGTTTTCAAAATCTTAATTCTCGTTTCCCAATAATCTTTCAATTGTTTGTTCAGAATATCCTTTGCCTTTAAGATTTAATAAAATAGCGTTTTTATCTTTTAATTTTAATTTTTTCAGTATTTCTTTACATCTCTCAAACTCTTGTTCAAAATCATATTTCTTTTTAAAATCTTCAATTATTTTTTCATTAATTTTTCTTCTTTCAAGTTCTCTAATTATATAATAATAACCTTTACCTTTATTTTTTAACTTATCAACAATTTTCTGACACAAAGAGAAATCATCTATCAATTTTTCTTTTTTCAGTTTATCTAAAATAGAAGGTGGAATTGAAGGGAATTTTTCAGCGATTTCTCTTTCTGAATAATCCTTTTTACTTAATAATTTCAAAACTTTTTCAAATATTTCTTTATTTTTCACCTTTCAAAATCATAAATCTTGACCTACCACCATATTTAATCAGAACCCTTACTTCCTGATTCTTGGGAATATTTTTTATTGCATTCCTATAATCTGAAATATTTGAAATTTTATAATTATTTATCATCTTTATTACACTTCCTACTTTAATACCACTTTCATCTGCTGGAGAACTGGTTTCAACATAAGTAACAACAACTCCTTCGTTATCTTCAATATCAAATTGGGCCCTCATTTCTTCTGTCAAAGATGAGACCCTTATACCTCTCCATAATCTCTCTTCTTTTTCTAAAACAGTTGGCCCTTCTTCTGGCATTTCTCCAACTTTTATATTCAGATTTATTTTTTTCTTATCTCTCCATATGCCAATAGTTACATTTTTTCCTGGAGGAGTATTTGCGACTTTCATCTGTAAATCCTTTACGTCTTCAACTTTATTCCCTTCATATTCAATAATCACATCTCCTTCCTTTATTCCACCTTTTTCTGCTGGACTATTATCTATTACTTGAGCAACAAGAGCACCTTTTATTTCAGAAAGACCAAATGATTTTGCAAGTTCTTCATCAAGGGGTTGCAGTAAAACTCCGAGATAACCCCTTGTAACCTTTCCTTTTTCTTTTAACTGAGAAAAAACTCTTTTTGCAATATTTACAGGAATTGCAAATCCAACGCCCTGTGCGACATAAGGAGCAATAATAAAAGTATTTATTCCAATTACCTCTCCTTTTATATTTACAAGTGGACCTCCTGAATTCCCAGGATTGATTGCTGCATCTGTCTGAATAAAATCTTCATATTGAGTTATTCCAAAACCGCTTCTTCCTTTTGCACTAATAACTCCAACTGTCACTGTCTCTTCAAGCCCAAAAGGATTTCCAATTGCAATAACCCATTCTCCAACTTCAATTTTGTCAGAGTCACCAAGTTTTGCTGAAGGTAAAGGTCTACCAGCATTTATTTTTATCAAAGCAAGGTCTGTTTTTGGATCTGTTCCTATAACCTTCGCTTCATATTTCCTTTCATCTCCAAGAAGTTTAACAAGGATTTTATCAACTCCTTCAATTACATGATTATTTGTTAGAATATATCCATCTTCATCAACAATAAATCCAGAACCAAGCCCCTCCTGTTTTTTCTGATATGTCTTTGGTTGTTTTCTCTTTGGCAGTCCAAAAAATTCATCAAATGGAGACCTAAAAAATTCATCAAGGTCACCAAATGGATCCCAGTATCTATATGTAACAATCTTTTCAGTCGTAATCTGAACAACTGATGGTTTAACTAATTTTGCTACCTGAACAAATGCGCTCTGTAATGTTAACGGTTCATCAAGAGAAGTAGGTGTAATTGGAACTGAATTAAATTTTTTTAATTCTGCCTTTTTCTCAACAGCACTATAACCAGTAAAAACAATAAAAGAAAAAGCAAGCCCAAGAACAAAACCAACTAAAATATTTTTTCTCATACTTTCCCTCCTTTTCTTTTTTATTTATTTAGATGTAATTTTAGATAAAAAAGTTTATTTTACCTTCACCCATCTTCTTTCTTTTATTGACAGATCAACTGCTTCAAGGACTTCCTGGCATTTAACTCCATCATAAAAATTCGGACTTGGATTTTCTCCTTTTGCAATTGAATTAAATATATCTGCTACCATATTAACAAATGCTTCTCCATATCCAATTATATGACCTGCTGGCCACCAGTTTCCTGCATAAGGATGAGAAGCATCTGTCGCTATAATTGTTCTAAATCCCTGTTCTCCTTGTTGGTCTTCTCTACTATAATATTCAAGTTCATTAAGTCGTTCAAGATTAAATACAATACTTCCTTTACTTCCATTTATCTCAAACCTCTGACCATTTTTCCTCCCAGGAGCAAATCTTGTTGCTTCAAAAGAACCAATTGCACCATTTTTAAATCTTACAAGGAAAAGTGTAGCATCGTCAACATCAACAACTCCTTTTTCCTCTGCTTTTTCCTTAAATTCACCAAGTCCTGTTTCAAGTTCTTCCTTCAATTTTAAAACTGGCCTTTCTTTAATAAATGTTTCACTAATTCCAACTACTTCATCAAATTCTCCTACAAGATATCTTGCCATATCTATTAAATGAGCGTTTAGGTCTCCATGAGCGCCACTTCCTGCAACTGATTTCTGCAATCTCCATACAAGAGGAAAATCAGGATCAACTATCCAGTCCTGTAGATAAACTGCTCTCATATGATAAATTTTCCCTATTTTCCCTTGTTCAATAAGTTTTTTCGCCAGTCCAATAGCAGGCAGTTTTCTATAGTTAAAACATATAGCATTTTTTACATTATATTTTTCTACTGCCTCAAGCATTTCATATGCATCCTTTAATGTTGAAGCAAGTGGTTTTTCACAAAATACAATTTTACCATTTTTTGCTGCCTCTATTGCTATATCTTTATGAGCATTGGGTGGAGTTGTTATATCAATTAAATCAATATCTTTTCTTTCAACAACTTTTTTCCAATCAGTTTCAAACTCAAGCCATCCAAATTTTTCTTTTGCCTGACTTACTGCTTTTTCTGTTCTTCCACAGATAACTTTCATAACTGGTCTTGCTGAAAGGTCAAAAAATAAAGATACATTTTTATATGCAAATGAATGTGCCTTGCCCATAAATTTATATCCAATAAGAGCAACATTAATTTCCTTGTTCATCTTTCCCCTCCTTTTTTTCAGGTTTTAAAAGTCCTGCTCTTTCCTTTATTTTCTTCTCTAATTCTTTATAAAGATTTGGATTTTTCTTCAGATTTTCAATAATATTTTCTATACCCTGACCGATTGTTTTTCCTTCATAAGAAAAATAACTCCCTTTCTTTTCAAAAATTCCATAATTTAAACATGCTTCAATTAAAGAAGATTCTTTATTTATACCCTGTCCATAATAAATATCAAGTTCTGTTTCTTTGAATGGTGGAGCGACTTTATTTTTAACAACTTTTACCTTAATTCTATTACCTATAATATCATTCCCTTTCTTTATACTATCTATTCTCCTCACCTCCAAACGAACTGATGCATAAAACTTCAAAGCCCTCCCTCCCGGAGTTGTTTCTGGATTTCCAAAAAATACACCAATTTTTTCTCTCACCTGATTTATAAAAATTGCTGCTGTTTTTGATTTACTGATATAACCTGTTAGTTTTCTCAATGCCTGAGACATCAATCTTGCCTGAAGTCCCATAACACTATCTCCCATTTCTCCTTCAAGTTCTGCCCTTGGAACGAGTGCTGCAACAGAATCAATAACAACAACATCTATTGCATTACTTCTTATAAGTGCCTCTGCTATTTCAAGGGCTTGCTCTCCTGTATCTGGTTGGCTCACAAGCATATCTTCAATATTTACACCAAGTGCTTTTGCATAATTTGGGTCAAGTGCATGTTCGGCATCAATAAAAGCAACAGACCCACCCTGTTTTTGTGCTTGAGCAAGAATTTGGAGTGCAAGTGTTGTTTTTCCACTTGCTTCTTGTCCGAAAATTTCTGTTATTCTCCCTCTTGGAATTCCACCAACTCCTAAGGCAATATCAAGAGAAATTGCACCTGTTGGAATAACCTCTACCTCAATCAACTTTTTTTCACCAAGTCGCATTATAGAACCTTTCCCAAACTCTTTTTCTATCTGAGATATTGTCATTTCAAGTGCTTTTTCTTTATCCATTTTCCCCTCCCATTTTCACTATAATAACCTTTTCAAAGTCAAAAGTCAATCCTTCTCCCACCTCCCACCTCGTAGGTGGGCTGTGGAAATTATTGTCTGAGTTGGAATTCAGCAACCACTTTATAAATTGGACCTTCGGGCATTAACTTACTTTCAAATAACTGGAAAGATATAACTCTAAATTTACCAAATAAAAATTCATTATACTTTTCAGAGATCTCTTTTATGAAGTTCAAATTTGGAATACTTTTAAATCTTGCAATAGTTATATGTGAAATAAAATCTTTTTCTTTTTTAAAACCAAATTCATTCATTGCCTGTTCTATCTTTTCGTTAAGTTTCTTCAAATATCCTTCATCTTCTGCACCTATCCATAAAACCCTCACCCTTTTTTCAGAAGGAAAGACACCAATCCCTTTTACTTCAACATCAAAACTATCAACATCTAAAGCACATTTTTCAAGTTTTTCTTTTATTTTATTAATATCTCCTTTCCCTTCTACTTCCCCAAGAAATTTTAAAGTTATGTGTAGATTTTCAATTTTTACCGGCTTTGCTTCTTTTATCTTTTTTAATCTATCAATTACTTCTTTTAAACTTTCTTTTATATTTTCCGGCAAATCAATTCCTACAAAAGTCCTCATTTTTCGGAGCCCCGTCCTCCGATTTTAAGCCAGGGCATCATATCTCTCATCTTTTTACCAATTTTCTCTATTAAGTGTTCCTCTGATTGTTTTCTTAAAGCATTAAAAACAGGTCTTCCTACTCTATTTTCCAGTATCCATTCCCTTGCAAATTCTCCTGTCTGAATCTCTTTAAGAATCTTTTTCATTTCCTCTTTCACACTTTCATTTATAACCCTGGGACCTCTTGTCATGTCTCCATATTCTGCTGTATCGCTTATAACATACCTCATTCCCTGTATTCCTCTTTCAATTATCAAATCAACAATAAGTTTCAATTCATGACATGTCTCATAATAAGCAACCTCTGGCTGATAACCTGCTTCAACAAGTATTTCAAATGCTGCCTTAATTAAAGAAGTTGTCCCTCCACAAAGTATAACTTGCTCTCCAAATAAATCTGTTTCTGTCTCTTCTTTAAATGTTGTCTCAACTACTCCACACCTTGTCCCTCCAAGCCCTTTTGCATAAGCAAGTCCTATTTTCAGTGTATCTCCAGTTGGGTCCTGGTAAACTGCAACAAGACAGGGAACTCCCTGGCCTTTTGTAAATTGGTCTCTAACTAAATCTCCTGGTCCTTTAGGTGCAACCATAAAAACATTTACATCAGAAGGTGGAACTATTTGACTATAATGAATTGAAAAACCATGTGCAAAACCAATATATTTCCCCTTTTTCAGATTTGGACCAATCTCACTCTGATAAACAAATGGTTGAACATTATCCTGAACTAAAATCATTATAACATCTGCTTTTTCTGTTAACTGGTTTGCTGGAATAGGTTCAAATCCATCTTTTGTCGCTTTTTCATAATTAACTGTCCCTTCAAGTTCACTTACAATTACATTCAAACCACTATCTCTTAAATTCAATGCATGTGCTCTCCCCTGACTTCCATAGCCAATAATTCCTATTATTTTATCCTTTAAAAACTTTAAATCAGCATCAGAATCATAATAAATTTTAGACATGTTCTCCTCCTTTTTATTTAAATTCTCTCGTAATTGCAATTTTCCCTGTTCTTATAACTTCTTTAATTCCAAATGTCTTAAGGAGGTCAAGCATCGCTCTTATTTTAGAATCAACTCCAGATATTTCAATTGTTAATGTCTTTTTGCCAACATCTACAATTTTCCCTCTAAAAATACTTACAAGTTGCATAACTTCCTGTCTTTCATTAAAAGATTGAGTATTTACTTTTATTAAAGCAAGTTCTCTTTCTATATGCTCCTCTTGGGTCAGATCCTGAACTTTTATAACATCAATAAGTTTATTCAATTGTTTATAAATCTGTTCAAGAATCTTTTCATCACCTTTAACAACTATAATCATTCTTGAAATAGATGGGTCTTCTGTTTCTGCAACAGATAAACTATCAATATTATAACCTCTTGCTGAAAAAAGACCTGCTATCCTTGCAAGAACTCCAAATCTATTTTCAACAGTTACTGAAATTATATGTGATTGATTTTTATTGTTTTTCTTCATTTCCCCTCCATTTATGCCAAACCATCAAGAATCTCTGTTAAAGAAGCACCTGCTGGCACCATAGGAAATACATTCTCTTCTGGTTCAATTCTACAATCAACAAAAACAACTTTTTCTTTTTCTTCAAGAACCTTTGGTAAGATCTCATTAAAATCTTTTTCATTAGTAACTCTATATCCAATTGCTCCATAACTTTCCGCAAGTTTAACAAAGTCAGGTTGCCCACCTTTAAGGCAGGTAAAAGCATATCTTCTATTATAAAAAAGTTGTTGCCATTGTCTAACCATTCCAAGATAACAATTATTCAAAATAAAAACCTTAACAGGTACTTTATTGTAAACAGCAGTTGCAAGTTCTTGAATATTCATCTGTATACTTCCATCTCCTGCAATATCTATAACAATCTTATCTGGATTGGCAACTTTTGCTCCTATCGCAGCAGGAAAACCAAATCCCATAGTACCAAGTCCACCAGAAGTAATTAAACTCCTTGGTTTTTTAAACTTATAATATTGCGCAGTCCACATTTGATTTTGACCAACTTCAGTACATATAATTGCATCTCCTTTAGTATATTCAGAAATTTTCTCAATTATATATTGTGGTTTAAATCCGTTTTTTTCATATTTTAAAGGATGGGTTTCTTTCCATTCTTTTATTTTTTTCAACCAATCACTTATATCAATTTTTTCAGCAACTTCATTTAACTTTTTTAAAACCAGTTTTGCATCCCCAACTATAGGAATATCAACTTCAACATTTTTACTTATTGCGGATGGGTCTATATCTACATGGATTATTTTAGCATTAGGAGCAAATTCATCTATTTTACCTGTAACTCTATCATCAAACCTACAACCAATTGAAATTAAAAGGTCTGCTTCACTTATAGCAAAATTTGCATATTTTGTTCCATGCATCCCTGGCATACCAAGAGAATATTCCCATTCAACATCAATAGAACCAAGTCCAAGTAGAGTAAAAGCAACTGGAATATTTGTTTTTTCTAAAAATTTTTTTAATTCTTCACTTGCATTTGAAATTATAACCCCACCTCCTGCTATCAAAACAGGTCTTTTTGAACTTTTTATCAATTCCCATGCCTTTTTTATCTGTAATGGATGACCTTCATATTTTGGTTTATAACTTCTAATTTCAACCTTCTCTGGCCAGTAAAACTCACCATCTTTTCTTTGAATATCCACAGGGAAATCAATTAAAACAGGACCTGGACGACCTGTTTTTGCAATATAGAATGCTTCTCTTACAACTCTTGGAATTTCATTAACATCTTTTATTAAATAGTTATGTTTTGTTATTGGTCTTGTAATTCCTGTTATATCAACTTCCTGAAAGGCATCATTACCGATAAGATGAGTTGCAACCTGTCCTGTTATTGCAACTATTGGAACTGAATCCATATATGCGGTTGCTATGCCTGTTACAAGATTTGTCGCTCCTGGACCACTTGTAGCAAGACAAACACCAACTTTACCCGAGGAACGAGCAAAACCATCAGCAGCATGAGCAGCACCTTGTTCATGCCTTGTTAAAATAAATCTAATTCCACTATCATATAAAACATCACATAAAGGTAAAACTGCTCCTCCAGGATAACCAAAAATAACTTTAACTCCTTCTCTCTTTAAACATTCAACAAAAATTTGTGCACCTTTCATCTTAAAATCCTTGTTAATTTTATTTAATCACAAATTTTAAAATTATCCAAATTAAAAAAACTTTAACTTTCTGAAATTTCCTTACTTCTTTTTTCTGCTGCTTCAACTACCTTTCTCAGAAGATTACCAAATTTTACTTTTTCAAAAACACTTAATCCTGCAATAGTTGTCCCTTTTGGAGAACATACCTGTTCTTTCAATTCCTCTATCTCTTTTTTTGTTTGAAAAATCATCTTCCCTGTTCCATAAAATAAATATGTTACTAAATCTTTTGATATTTTTTCAGAAATCCCTTTTTCAATACATATTTTTTTAAATTCCTCTGCTATATAAAATAAAAAGCCAGGACCACTGCCACTTATCGCTGTTATTGTGTCAAACTTATTTTCATTTAATTTAAAAACCATCCCAACAGAAGAAAAAATCTTTTCTATCAAATTTTCATATCTTCTCCCATATTTATTTGAACAATAGGCAATTATTCCTGATTTTACCTTCACATTTAGATTTGGCATTATTCTTATCACTGGTATATTTTTACCAACAATCTTTTCTATTTTTTTTATTTTTATACCAGCCATTATTGAAACAAGAATTTTTTCTGGTGATAAGGAACTTTTTATTTCTTCCAAAACATTTTTTGCATCATTTGGTTTTACAGCAATTATTATTAGTTGCGATTTTTCAACAAGGTCTTTATTTGATTCACATATATTTAAATTTAAATTTTTTACTTTCTCTTTATCAATCTCGTAAATAAAAATATCTTTTTTCTTGAATATTTTTTCTTCAACAATACCCTCATAAATAGCAGACCCCATATTCCCAAATCCAATTATTCCAATTCTCAATCTTTTCTCCTTTAAAAGAGGGGCAATTTTATTAACCTGCTTCTTCTCCTTCTACATGACCAACTTTAATATCAAGATTTTCTCTATCTTCAATCCTTTCAATCATCCCATCCCTTATCCATATAACCCTGTCAGAGACATCAAGCATTTTTAAATCATGTGTTGCTGTTATTATACTTACCTGTTTTTCTTTATTCATTTCCCTTAAAAGATTTATTATTTCTTTCCCTGTTTTTAAATCAAGGTTTCCTGTTGGCTCATCTGCAAGAATAATTGCAGGGTCATTTGCGAGGGCTCTGGCTATTGCAACTCTCTGTTGTTGTCCACCTGAAAGTTCAAATGGTTTGTGATGAAGACGGTCTCCAAGTCCAACTGTCTCAAGTAATGATTTTGCTTTTTCTCTTGCATCATCTGTTGTCATTCCAGCAAAAATCATAGGCAGCATAACATTTTCAAGAGCACTCATAACCGGAATTAAGTTAAATGTCTGGAAAATATAACCAATTTTTCTACAACGAAGCCAGGCAAGTTCATATGCATCAAGTTGTGCAATATCAACCTCATCAATATATACCTTCCCTTCTGATGGTTTATCAAGACCTCCTATCATATTGAATAAAGTTGTCTTTCCACTTCCAGATGGACCCATAATTGAAATATACTCACCTTTTAAAATTTCAAGGTCAATACCTTTTAAAACATGCAATGGAATTTTACCAAGCATATAAGTTTTCTTTAATTCAATCGTTCTAACTATTACTTCTCTTGGCATTTTCTCCTCCTTTTTATACTTCTCTTCTAATTGCTTCAGCAGGTTCCATCCTTGCTGATACAATCGCTGGATAGAGTGCTCCTATTATAGCAAGCCCTGTTCCAAGTATTATTGAAATTCCAACAAACTTTAAAAGAGTTAAAGTGGGAAATATTGATAAAATTATCTTTTTATACTGTGCAATGTAAACTAAAGTCATAATCAAAATTCCAAGAAAACTACCAATAATTGAACCACCAATCCCATGTATCATTGCTTCAAGCAGGAAAAGTTCCATAACAAATCTATCAAGTGCTCCAAGACATTTCATTGTTCCTATTTCTCTTGACCTTTCAGTTACAGCCATCAACATTGAATTTATAATTCCCACTGTGCAAACAAGAAGAGAAAGAGTTACCAACCATCTCTGCTTTACTTTTATTTCAGGAAGATTTTCAACAAGAACAGTCCTTATATTTTCAGGACCTTTTTCAATTAATGCCATTGTAAAAACATTTGAAGCCATAATTGACATAAAAAAGGCAATCCCAAGCAAAATTGACATAGTAACTATTATTGCCCTTCCAAACCTTATTTTAAAATTTCTTAAACTCATCTGAAGTGCATTCTTTAAAGGTAAACTTAATTGTTTTTCTATCTTTTTTTCCATTCTTCTACTCCTTTTTTTAATTATACCACTTTTTTGATTTTTATATAAAAATCATTTCTTTAAAAACCAGATATTCATTTCGCTTTTTCCTCTATTGGCCCATAAATAATAAGGAATTGCTTTAAATTTCTTTTTTATATAATCTATTTTTAGATTTTTTGTTTTTTCATATAAAGGCAATTTCTGATTACTTGTTAAAATTTTACCATTTACAGATACAAACCCTCCAAACATATTTTCAAATTTTTCTTCAATTTTCTGTTCATATAAGATTGAATTAAAAAGATTTATTTTTGGATTATCTATATTTTCAAGACAGTAAACAATTGGCCCTCTTTTTATAGAAACACAATTTCTTACACTTTCAATTTCTGGATTTCCAGAATAAAAATCAACTCTAATATTAAAATTTATCTCAATACTTTTCTTCTTTTCAATCCTCAATTTAAAATATTTTCCACTTTCAGGTCTATATCTCTTTTTGTCAATTTTAATTTCTGTTTTTTCACTCCATTTTGGAATTCTTAGATATAAATTAATCTCCCCTTCTGACTGAACATTCATTAAAATTTTACCCTTCCATGGATAATTTGTTTTTTGCTCAATTTTCACTCTTTTATTATTTAAATTTATTTCTGCAGTTGAAGTGTCATATAGATTAACATAAATGCCATCGTTACTTGTTGCATAAAAATATCCTGGTAAAGAGGAAATAAATCTTTGAATATTAGGAGGACAACAAGTTGTACTATACCATTCTTTTCTTTCATAGTTTCCTATTGAAGATAAAGGATTTACATAAAAATATTTTTTCCCATCAAAAGAGATAGATGCAAGAAAAGAATTGTAAAGAATTTGTTCAAAAATATCAAAATATTCAGATTCTCCTTTAATTAAAAACATTCTAAAACACCACATCATACCTGCAACAGAAGCACAACTTTCACAATACGCTCTTAAATTTGGAAGTTCATAAGGATATCCAATTGCTTCACCCTCATATCTTGAACCAATCCCTCCTGTTATATAAATTTTTCTTTTAACAAGGTCTTCCCATAAATTTTCAAGGACTTTTAAATATTTTCTATCTCCTGTCTCTGTATAATAATCAGTAGCACCACTACATAAATACAGCATTCTTACTGTATGACCGAAAAGTTGTTTAAATTTCAAAATAGGGATATTGGGCAATCCACAATAATCAGGATTTTCTACTTCAAGAAAAAATTCTGCCAAATTCAAGTATTTTTCATTTTTTGTTGTTCTATATAATTCAACCAAAGCCATTTCAACTTCAGGATGCCCGTCAGTTTTTTCTATTTTCCCTTTCCCAAATTTCTTAAAAATAAAATCTGCCCATTTAATAGCAATATTAAGAAGATTTTCTTTGCCAGTTGACCTATAATATGCAATTGCTGCTTGAATTAAATGTCCGCCACAATAAAGTTCATGAGAGTATTTTAAATTTTCAAACTCTTTTTTTATATATGGAGAAGTATTTAAATATCCTGATTTTTTCTGTGCTTTGCCTATTAGTTCTATTAAATCTTCAACAATTTTCACATTTTTTTCATTCCATTCATTCTGTAAATCCCAACTAACACCTTCAATCCACTTATATAAATCAGAATCAGTTGCAAGTCGTCTTGTCTTTTCTCCTTTTTTAATTCCACCTTCTATCTCAAAATTTTCTATTGTTTTATTTTTAACAAAAAGTTTATAAAGAAGTGGAATACTTACTTTTCTATTTCTTTCAATAATTTTTCCCCAGAAACCATCAATTTTAACATCTTTTATATTTACTGGAATGGCTTTCACTTTTTTCTTTTCAACAATCTCTATCAAACTTTTTTCCATTATTCTTGTTTTATAACATTTTTTATAAAATTTTTTGTATTTTCTCCAAGAATTTTTATTTTTATTTCATCTCTAATTGAAGCAAGTAAAATTGGACCAAGAGTAAAACCAAAATGTAGATCAGAAAAATCAGAACCCCAGCATATTCTATCATTCCTTATCTCTTCAACCATCCTTTCAACAACTCCAAATTCAAGATAATTACAGGTGCATAACCAGACATTTTCATAATTATTGACAATATCCTTCCAAACAAAACTGAAATGACCGCATATATAATGTACATTCTTATATTTTCTTACCATTTTTTCAAGAAATTCAGGACTTTGCCATGAATGATTTAAAATTGGGACTTTGTAATTGTGCGCACATTCACAAACAAATTCAGTTTTTTTTTCTAAATCCTGGCAATTTTGATATGCCGCAATCAATTTAATTCCTTTTATTCCATTCTTTAAACATCCTTCTATTTCTTTTTCAATCACTTTTTCAGGAAAATTCAAATTGATAAGACAAAAACCAATCAATTTTTCAGAATACTTCTTACAATCATTTATAAGTTTTTCATTCTGATAAAACCATTCTGCTCCATAAACACCAAGAGGCATAACTATTGCTTTTTTAATATTAATTCTTTCCATCTCTTTTAAAATTTCTTCAATATCTCCAGCAAAAACAGGATAATCCCTGTTAAATTTCCCAATATGTGCATGAATATCATAAAGTTCAATCTCCAATTTTTCACCTTTCAAAAATCTCTCTTTCAAATTACTCATTTTTATTTAGAATTTTTTCAATATTTTCAAATGCAATTTTTCTCTTGGTATTTTCAGAAATATCAGAAGCAACAACCATACCAATTGATTGTCCAGGATCTGAAAAAGGTAAATTTGTCCCAATACATAAGTTTTCTCCATTTCTAATCTCTACAAGTTTCTCAACCACTCTATAGTTCCAACAACTCCCTATATCATAAAAAAAATTTTTATAATTTTTCAAAAAATCGATTACAATCCTTATATGGTATCTCGTTCTGAATTCTGTAAAAATAATTGGTAATTCATTATATTTCTCACAAATCAACCTTATACTTTGCCAGTCGCCCGAATCTACTTCCCATTTAAAGGGAATTGTTGGATCTATTATAACAGGGATTTTAAACTTATTAATTATTTCAAAAGTTCCTGAATAAAAATAATGTGAAAGAGGAATTCTAAAAGTATTATATACTATCCTGAAAAATTTAACTCCATTTTTAATACTTCGTTCAATATATTCTTCAAAATTTTCAATATCTCCTGAATTTTCAGGGAAAATAACAAATGATGGTATAAGATTTTTATAATCTTTAACTTCTTTAAGTAAAATTTCATTTCCCTCAATAGGAGATATTTCTCTACTCAAACTATGATAAACTATGGATTTCTTTATTGAATAACTTTCCATTATCTTCATAAGTTGCTCTGGCTTTGTATATAAAGTCGGCTTTGAAAAAATTCCAATTCCTGCATTAATATCAAAAAAATCCATTTCAATTTGTGTATTTTTTTATTTTTTCTGCAATCTCCTTTATATCCCTATCTTTCCATGCTTCACTTATTCCGATAAATACAACCCTGCTCAAAATATCAAGTGTTTTCGGACACATATCTTCGGAATAATTTGGTAATTCACCTTTATAATATGGGCAGGTAAAAGGGCATCCTTCTTCAGTTGGTGTTTTTTTCTCAATTATATGTTCCCAGTACTTATATATATGCCAGTCCCTTATATCCTTATCATATATTCCGCCAGCAGATACTTTTTCTTTCTTTAAATTTTCCATAAGTTTTTTCGCCTCTTCTGCTTTTTCAGTCAAAAATACTAAATTTGTAGAACAATCTCCTTCAGGGTCATTTAGAGGCGCATATTTAACTCTTTTG